>NZ_JBDGAB010000049.1:0-28307 GCF_040910705.1 Blautia sp. RTP21359st1_E11_RTP21359_211015 | reverse complement strand
AGCTGCGTAAAAAACAGTAGTGGTGGTATGGACCCACCCTGAATCTACGGGGCCCAGGCTCCGCACATCAGATGCTCGGTAATTTAATTGCCGAGTAGTTCACAAAAAAAAGAAACCGCCGTCTACTGGAACTAGACGGCAGCTTAAGCTGAAACTCAAATTATCGTTTAGGGGATAGACCGTTTGCACGGCTTCCTATATTTATATATATCATACTCCCCCGCGCTATCAAAGTCAAGCGCGGGTTTCCCATTCGCTCTGTCTTTTTTATTCCATTTTTTTCTATTTCTCTCCTCACTTTGCAACCTGATTCCCAGTCATCCTCACCAGTCCTTCCACATCCCGGTTCAGCCTGTCCAGCGATTCCCTATTCGGTCTTCTCTCCGGCGGAACCTTCACCAGTTCCGCCCGGCCGCCGCTTTTGCTCAGTTCTTTTTCCAGTATTTTTCTTATTTCGCTCACCAAGCCACCTCTTTTTCTCCCGTAATCTCCTTCGCCTTCGCAATGACCTCATCTTTGTACAGGACAACTTCTTTGATAATTTCTTTTTCAGTTGCTTTTATGTATTTTTCCATATACTCCCAATCAGGGATATAACCTTTCGGGCTATAAGTTTTACCGGCATCAATGACTGGTTTTCCGGAGTCGTCGGTCTGTATGGGGAGGCAGATATTACATTTTCTTACTTTGCTCCACACCGCTTTATTACTGTAACCGAATCTTGGCTTGATTGATTTTTGAATTGATGCGGCAAGATACATTAACAAGCATTCATTCTTCATACCATTTTTTAGATTAACAATATATGCATCAAACAAAACTCCTATCTTATGCGACTGAGGGTATACGTTTCCCGTTGATATTGCTCCATTACTTACAATATCAATACCACCATCAACAGATGAAAAATCGCTGCTTCTTCCGTAATACATAATGCCATTATTTCCGTCTTTCGCATTTACGAGCGGCAGGTCAAATTCTTTTGTTTGTTCTTTTGAAACATCTTTTTCTTTATTAAATTTCCTGTTTGTAATCCATCCAAGTTTTTCTTTTTTGAAAAGGTCGTCAATCTTAAACTTTCTTCCCTCTTTCAAGCAGCCATCTGTAGATATCGAGTTTTGTGATAGTGTCCTCCCCCCCCCATCTACCAATTTTGCAGCCAGAACAGATTTATCTTCTTCTGTCAATTTGTAATCGTTCAATCCGGATGCAATTAAATAATTTTCAAGTTCCGCCACGCGGTCCTTTTCAAGTTCCGCCACGCGGTCCTTCATATATTTCCAATCAGGCACATACCCATTACTTGAATATGGAGAATCAGCATCTAAGGCATCAAGTGTTGGAAGCATTATTTCTGCTTCTGCAAGTTTACTACTATTAAAAAGATATGAATATGAAGCAACCTTTAAAGAAACTTTTTTAATAGCGGCAATGATAAACATTGCGCTTATTTCATCCATATTTTCAATATATAAGGCATTGATAGATGCGCCAGAAAAGCCTCTTCCAACAAAATCAGCTCCTTGATACATACATAAGCCCTTAATCGGGTCTACGACAATACAATTTCCTTTACTTATGTCAGTTTCAGGTGCAGTTACATAACCTATAACACCATTATTTGACTGAGACCCCGTAACATACGGAGTCTCGCCTTTCTCATATTTACTTAAAGGTTTTCCTTTAACTTTTTCAATTTTTGCCAGTTCATTTAATTTATATTTTTCATACCTCATATGGATAACCTCATTTGCTCATTAATTGGCTAACTTTAAAACTCAAGTAATCAGAAATTACTTCCTTGATGTCTTCTTTGCTTGGTATTAAATCAATAACCTGATGCTGTGAAAACAACCAATCATCCCCATTCAGCGTAATCGTATCTTTAATCACTTTCTCATTTTCCTCCGTGTAGTAGTGTGTTTTCGGCATCTTACCGGTTGTAAGAGCCAGCACCTCGGCATATCGTTCTTCGGCATGGTCAGTGTTTTTCAGATTGACTTCCTGAGTGGATTTCTTGCGGTTCTGTCTTGAATACCCATCTTCAGAGAAATCAATAAACGTTACAATATCATCTTCTTCATGTGGTCTGTTTACCTTAAATAAAAAGATATACACATTTACCGAAGCCTTATTTCCAAAAAGTCCAGATGGCATTTTAATACTTGCCTCCAGAGTACTATGTTCCAGAATCCTTTTCGTATAAGGAAGCCCCTGCCCGTTTCCTGCACTGTCCTGAATTAAAATTGCAGCATATCCTTTTGTCATCTGCTTTAATGCTTCTTCTACAAAGCAGAATCCTTTACCTGGTGCAGAATATGGAGGATTTAAAAGAAATACATTTGCTGGAAAATCATTCGGAAGTTTAAATCCATGGCTATCACCATTAATCACATTTGCTCCAATTCCATCCATTAAAATCATATTTAACACCGCCAAAATATAAATATTTCCAAGAATCTCAATACCGAGAATCTGGCTTTCTTTAATATGTCGGATTTTTTCATTCAATGCATTTTTATCAATAATTTTTGCTCTTGCGTCTTTTATCATTTGGTCCATAGCACTTACAAGAAATCCAGCGCTTCCCATTGTAGCGTCCCATACAAAACTATTCATATCAGTTCTGCACATTTTAGTCATTAACTGTGTGATATATCGCGGTGTTAGAACGACATCATTTTCAGAATCATTTTCAATATTTACCCAGTCATTCAAAGAATTTAAGATTTTGCCAGTGAAATCAAGATGTAAATTACTTTCCAAGCAGGGAATAATATCTCTTTTTACCTGTTCAAACAGTGTCCTTAAAAGGCTGATGCCGTTTTTCGGCTTCCAGAGCACTGATTTTTTAAACACACCTTCCAGAAGGCCAATCACCATATTGACTCTTTCCGCATCGCAGTGTTTCGCATGCAGAAAAGCCTCAATATTGCTCAGTATATATGTACCATCATTATTTCTGTCGTTATCATTCCCGCAAAAGTCTTTTGCTTCCAGAGTCTTCACTCCGTTTGTCCTCAATCCTGCCATAATCAGTCCGCAGAACAGATACAGTTTTTCATTCGTGGAAAGTGCCGTCTTCAGCTGCATATCATCGTAAATGCTCTGATGCATTGACTTGATTTTCTCTTCCAATGTTACCTCTGTTCTTCGTGTCAGTTCCTCAATCTCTGCATCGGTCAAATTCAGCTTGTCAAGAACCCTGAACAGCCCATCAACATTATCAGGGTTAAATAATGACCAGTCATCGGCCGTAATTTTCTCAATTAACTTCGGAATCCGGTTGTTCTTTTCTGAAATGTAGTAAGCCTTGCATTCTGCATCAGCCACGCCACCAGCATCATCCAACGCTGTCCCGTTAATCCCGACAACGATTACCTCGTTATAAGTGCCTTCGTCCAAAATTGCGTTTCCGTAATGTACCGCACCATTGACTGCATAATCCTTAATTGCACTGTAATTTGGCTCGCCTTTCAGATGTACCGGCTTACCGTCTTTTCCGGGCCTTCCGTCTTTGTCATAATAAGTAACCCCAATGATTACCCCGGATTTATCCCTTTTTTCCAGCTTGTTTTTTGTTCCTTTTGCTTCCACCATTACGGGAATTCTTCTCGCATTACTATTTTCCAGCATCATCTGGATGTCAGGGAAATTACACCCGCTGCCGCCCGACTTGCTGTCAGCGTTTTTAAGCGCATTTGCAATCGCCGGGTTCATTTTTTCTGTCTTTCCATAATGTCTTACTTTATTTGCATCAAGAATTTTCTTGAAATATTCTTCTACCTTTTCTTCTACGCTTGGCATATTTTTGTCTCCTTTTTTTGTTTTTCTGCATGTAATATGCCGCGAATTTCAAAAACCCTTATTTTTTGCGGATTTTTTCGCTCAAGGCTAATATGCAAAACGCGGAGGAAAGTGGCACGTCCAAAGAAAAAGCCTGCAGCAAAAGCTGCAGGCGTGAGATTTTTTCTTAAAGTCTTTCGCACATCTTCTGATGGCCCTTATCTTCGTAGTAGTTCTGCCCCATCCATGTCAGCTGCCCAACCTGTACAACGCCATACCGGGTTGTTTCATCGAAAACAAGCCCTCTGTCCAGCATCAGTTTCAGGGTATACTTAACTTCTTCTTCGCTAACCTCAGCAGATTTGAAATCATTGACTCCAAAGATATCCTTATCGCTTTCTGCGATAGTTTTAACGATGGAATTAATCAGTTTCCAATTTCTTTTCATCTTTTTTTTGCCTCCTATTTTTAGTATTTAAGCGCCTTCCCACTTACATATCTAATATGCCGAACATTTTTCTTTTTTGTCGTTTTTTAGAGCCATTTTTTTCTTTTTACAAAAAAGGCAGCCGCCGGCTTCGCCGGCGTCTGCTACTACCTGTCTCCAACTTTCCACATTGAAAAACATTGGAATCCAATATTCTTCTTTACGAATTTGCCATTAATCCCGTCGACAAAGACCTTATGTTCATATACAATTCCGCGAACATGAATCGGAGTCCTTCCATGTATGCCGGATTTGGATTTTTCTTTTTCTCCTTCCAGGCCAAGGCGTTCCCTGAAATCCGCGTCCACAGCCGTCCAGATTTTCTTGGAGATTTCCACCGGGCATTCAACCATTCTGCTCGCCGGACACTTGACCAGCTTCACAGATTTCAGCAGTAGCTTCTCGCATGGCATACCGCCAAGCTCTCCGGGGATAAACACCCAGTCATCACATTCCAGAACAATCACTGCGCCAAGCAGCGGTTCCAGTTCTTCCACGTAGCGCTTACCTTTCGGAATCTCAGCAAATTCTTTTCCGAATTTCTTTTTTCTTTCTGGTTCAGTTTCCAATTTGTTTTTATGTATATACTTTTCATCTCTATCGCGGCTCATTTTTTTTGCCTCTCCTTTTCTTTTTATTTTTTATATACCCAATATGTCAAATTTCTGCCGACAAAGAAAAAAAAACGGCCGGAAAAATTCCGGCCAGACTTAAAAATTAAAGTGAAAATGATGATTTCCCGCCTGTTATATCTTTCTGTGCTTCGCAGATGTACGCCATCACAGTTGTGAGACCTTTTTCTTTTGCTTTTTTGTAAGTATCATCTAATGCTTTTGGTGTCATGATACCAAGCTTGATAAAATCAATCAGTCCAGTCTCATCATTTAATTCCATGTACATTGCGATAATGTTCTTACTGACTCTTCTGAGATATGTTTTAACTGCATCGTTCGGGCATTCTTTCATTGTTTTTATCGCAGTCTTCCACTTGATTTCCGGCTGCATTCCATAATCATACAGTAATTCTTCGCATTTTTCTCTGAATGACGGGATTGCAAGCCGTGTGTCTAATGTGACAGCATCTGCTGTAACAATATATCTTGGCATGAAAACCGTTGCAGCTGGCTTTTTGATTTTAATATATATAGGGCTGTTATCTGGTATCGTATTTGACGTTATTGCTTCTGCGATACCATAAGGCATGTTATCCGATGACAGTGTGACGCTATCCATACCAGGAAAGCTCTGTCTTCCGATATATTTTAACGATGCTGGCAGTGTAACCTCCTTAATACAACTCTGCTTGAACGCATAATCCATAATTTGCGTCAGTCCTTCATTAAAAGTCACTTTGCTGATTGATGTTTCAAGAAATGCACTTTCTCCAATTATTCTAACCTGCGACGGAATTTCAATCTCATGAAGCATGCTGCATTGCATAAACAACCTGCAATCATGTCCAATGCCTATTTCCTCAATGCCATGTCCAAAATCTACCTTTTGTAATTTATTACACAGACAGAAACACTTCGGCATCAAGACCCTCAGTGAATCAGGAAAATATACCTCCTCAGCCTCACTGAGAATGAATGCATACGATGTAATAGTTTCAATTCCATCAGGAATATGTACTGTTCCAGAAATAGCCGATGGATATTTAACTAAAACCAACCCATCTTTTGATAGAAGACATCCATCTTTCGTAGAATAATACGGATTTTCTTCAGTCAATTCCAAAATTGGAAAAGGACTCCACTCTGACAGCTGCTCGTCTGTAATATAAGATTTATCTTTTAAAATAATTTTTATACCAACTGGCAGCTTATGCCGTAGATTAATCACAGTCTGCGCTCGGTGCGCTATAACACTCTTAACCTTGTCGAAATTAATTCCGTCTCGCATCGCCGTCAATGATAATCTTTTGTCAGGAAGAATAATATTTTCAGCAGTTTCATCAATATTAACAATAATAGACCCGGCAATGACTGCTCCAGCCGGTTCAGGTTTTAAATCTCCAATTGCTGAATTTCTGAATGCATGTTTTGCACATGATGTAATACTTCCTGAATTAATGATTTTTGTAGCCATACATCCAGAAAAAGCGTCATCATCAATCTTAGTTGCATATTTCAGGTCTACGGTCTCGTCTTCCTTCCTACCAAAAACGTTTGTCAAAATCTGGCCGTTGTCATTCCTTAGAAGCACGCTTCCGTTCTTTGTGTATTTTCCGTAGTAATTATTATTCTTCACTTCTTTCACATTCGGAAATAATGTATTGGGAATATCAATATCATATACACTGTAATCAATCACGATTTTCCTGACGTCAGGAAATGCCTTTTTGCAGTCACCAAGCAGATACTCACGACCAAATGAAGCTCCGAAGCTTACTTCTTCAACACCTGGTTTCACATCAATATCAATACAGTTACCGCTGGTTGCATCTATGGTATAAACCACACCATCTTCTTCAATTCTTTTTTTCATTTTTTTTGCTCCCTTTCTGGTTGATTTTTATATATCCAATATGCCAAATTTCTGCCGGCAAAGAAAAACGCCCGAGAGTTTCTCGGGCACAATGTTTTGTTTTTCAGTTGTAATATTCTAGCTCCATCTCTTCCGGGTCACAATAGATTTCAAGTTCATCCATATACTTCCTGCAGAAATCATCTTTTTTCAGCGCATTCCTCCTGCTTCCTCCTTTTAATTAAATGCTGATTTAAAATAACCGTCAGCATATCTGTATATTTTAACTTTTTTAATAGATGCAGATTTCTTATCAGGGAGTAGCATTATCCGTGTTCCATTACAGTGACATCCTGCAGTCTCGCGTTTTCTGCTTTCGTATATGACTATATCGTGAGGCTGAATTTTATAATGCTGTTTCCTAACAGTTCTTTTTCCAGCGGTTACTTTTTGTAACCGATACTGATGCAGATTTTCGGAATCTTTCTTGTGGTTACGGTTAATCCTACCATTAAATAATTCCTGACCGCTTCGTTTCTTTCCGTCGCGACTGTCAATATACTTCGCATCATAGAACTTCTCAAGGCATCTGTTATTCCTCCGTTTCTTCTTGTAAAAAACTGCTTTGATACGATGTTTTGGACGAAACTGCCCCATAACAAAAGCATCATTGACATGCGATTTATCAATATCCAGTTCTCGGCGCCGTTCTTTTGTTGCTGCTCCGTATGTAATGTGGATATCGATATCAGGGAATAAAGCTTTAACTTCATTGTAAAGCTGCCATCGTATCGCAGTCATGAAGGTTGCACCTTTAAAGGATGAAAGCTTTGGTTTCCAATTATATAGTTTTCCTCCTGGCTTATGATTCTTCGGCGTATGACATTTATCGCATACTGTAGCCAGATTTGACATACTGTTAGTTCCGCCTTGGCTTCTGTATTTAATATGATGAATATGGAGTATTGCTCCGTCTTTTATTGTTCTTCCGCAACATTGGCATTTATAACTATCACGAGAAAAAACTGCTTCGCGAAGTGTCGCGATGCCGTAACGTCCACCATGCTGATAATCTGCGCCCTGAGGCAAAGGCTTGCCTTCTTCCTTAGCTTTTAATACCTGAGTATCAAAATTTCCCATTTCCAGCGTAATATCTGTAATTGGCATTACATTATTAATACGTGAAATTGCCTGAATATGTATCTTTTTCTTATGCTCTAATGATGGAGCAATCCATCCCTGGTCTCGTTTTCTATTGTTAAAACGGGCCTGACGGTATCTTTTTCTGCTCCGCCTCTGTCTTCGATACATACGGCATGCATCATGTCTGCCTCTTTCGTCTGTTAACGTGTCAATCTGTTCTGCCAGATATTCGTGCTTCTCTGATTTTACAGATGTTCCTATATGTATATATCCGGTATCCATACAAAGTTCTATTGGCTGGATATCTCCAGTTTCCCTTTCAGTAAGCTGTATGGTAAACGGATGATAACTATGTTTTATTGCTTTGCCTGATTTGAGCAACTTACGTGCTCTGTATTCACTTGTTGGCATCAATCTTTCGCCTGTCTTACTAATGACTGCAACTGACATAAGCTGCCCTCCTTTGTGTTTATATTTTCCCGGCAAGCCGGGGTGGCTTACGCCTTCTGCACCAGATGCTTTCAAACATCCGAAGATACTTAAAAGCAGCCCATACAGGTTCTCTATCTTTTCGGCTCCGGCAAGTCGGCGCCTACTCAGAATCGGTTGTCCTCATCGCCAATGTTATCCGATAGTTTAGCGCATACTGCACTTCTCCTACCCTAAGAGATGTTTAACAGCATACCGCAGAGCGTGAAACTTGAGGAGCATTCCACGGTGCCTATTTTACCGGTAACGTAGCAGCTAAAGATTTACCTAACCTGGCTTGGCAGGCTTCGTTAGCTGCTGAAGCTAATCAATAAGACTGCAAGGCTTATGTGATAACGACGGGGTAACCACCGGCGTTACCACATAAGGATTTACAGCCAACAACCTTCCGTAAACTGTAACAGGGCTAAACAAAAGTGGAAATAAAATAATTTATTCTTTTGCAAGCCCCGTCCGAGGTTTACCTCGGGCGCGGGTTATTGACACAAATCGCTTTCCGTAATTCCTTTTTCTTTTTTGTTCAGCATCCACGGATACATCGGAACCCACAGAATCGCCGGCGGCGTCCCGAGGTCATTCTCTGCAGCGTAGAACTTAAAGTTAATCCCGGTCTCGCGTCGCATTATTACAGCCAAGACAGCTCCAAAACCAGTATCACCAGTTTCTTCGTCTTCAAATGAATCTTCAATGTCATACATGACATCCTCCAGTTCATCTTCTTCCGCATCCTCGCTTTCAGCATGCTCTAAGGCATCCAGAATCTGCATTTCCTCATCCGTCTGACCGAATGACCCGATATGCTTTTTTAAAAACTCTTTTGCTTTTTCAAAGTCCAGCGTTACCGCATCTCCATCAGCAATTGGAAAACCATAACCACAAATCGTACAAGACATATTTTTGTCTCCTTTCTTATTTTTTTTATATATCCAATATGCCGGATTTCGCCGGCAGCAAAACGCAGCGGGCAAACAAATATACATGGCTTCGCGCCCCGCAAACACCACCGCCAGGCTTGCAGCCTGGACTGCATCGCAAAACTACGTTTTGCTTTTCAGACAGCACCTTCCGGCAGGTGTTTCAAAAAAGCCGCGGCTGCAGCAAGCTACTCCCGACGCCAGCCGCAAAACACAAAACTTCTGTTGCCGACAAATACCGCGGCAGCCACAACTACTCTTCTGCCGGCAAAAAAGAAGCGCCGCATTCGCGGCTCAGAGCAAAAACTTCTGTTTACAGAGGCTGTTTCCAAGCGCCTGTAGCATACACGCATTCATATCAGCGGCATCAGTCCTGAAATCGTTTTCCAAAACAACCTCAATATCTTCCAGCTTATGCAGGCCAAGCTTCATGTAATCCATCAGCTTTTTTGAATCTCCAGACTTATAGAACGTCAATATGATATTTTGACTGTGTGTTTTTAGTATTTTTTTTGCTTTTTCTTTTATTTCTCTGTCTTCAGTATTACAATACACCTTCATCAATGCATCATATGACGCATCAAAAGGAGTCTCTGCCGCATCCAGAGCATACATCTGCAGGTCATGCAGCTTCTCATTTAATGGCTTTTCGACAAGCTGCATTGCATCAGAAATGTTTTCAAGGAATTTTCCTTTTACATACCCATCCATTATTTTGGGGATATATACATTCACACTACCAATGCATACCTCCAAAGCACAGTTACATCTTGGGTCATAGTAGTCCGAGGCCTCATCAAGAGGTACGAAATTTCTGACAATCAAAGCATTAAGTATTGACTCAATATCTGATGTGTCATAGCAGTTTATTACTACCCTTCTGACCTTGAGAAAGTTATTATCCGAAAGTGAGACCAGCCTGTACGGAAGCTCTATCTCCTCAGCATGGCACCACCCAAAAGCACCGTATGCAATCTTAAGCCGGTTATTGCATTTTTGCGGGCGGTTCTGAAACTTCAGGTTTCGGAGAGGACTCTCGCAGAATGCATTAGCCATAATATCCAATACCGTATCAGGGATGGTGATATTATCAAGCAAAGGACACCTACGAAATGCACATTCATCAATATGTGTGAGACCTTTGTTTAATACGACCTCTTTCAGGTTTTCGCAGTTATTAAATGCATAAGGAGTGATTGCCGTTACAGTTTTTGACAGTATGACTTTTGAAGCCTTACTGTCTGTAAACGCATCGCTAGCAATCATTTCTGTACCGGGAGCAATTTCTACAGTTCCCTTCTTGTCTGGCGGCACGGCAATCAACGTAAGCCTTGCTTTTCCATTAAGCATCATCTTCTTTTTGCCATACAAAAGCCCGTCTTTTGAATAAAGCCTTGGGTTCTCAGCATCAACCTCAAAATCTGTAATGCCATCATCTTGAACGTTTTCTATCATTTCTATGATTTTCCGCTCGTTTGTATCGTCTTTGCCGATGCACGCGATTACTTTTTTGTCTTGCTGTATTATTTTCATAAGTTTTTTCCTTTCTTTTTTTTGCTTTTATACATACAGTATGCTGGATTTCGCCAGCAGCAAAACGCAGCGGGCAGCGGGCAAACATTTATGCAGGGCTTCGCGCCCCGCATACACCCACGCCAGGCTTGCAGCCTGGACTGCACCGAAAAACTACGTTTTGCCTTTCAGCCAGCCCTGCCGGCAATACAGTCACATCAAACATTCTGCGGCAACCAGTAAGCTCCTTTCCGGCTCCAGCCGGCCAACACATCCCGCCGCATGTCTTTCTGTACCAGCCCCACAGTCTCCCGCCAGCCCACAACCTCCACTCCGGCAACACATTCCCGTTCTCATCCTTGTTCTTTCTACCTCTCCCCCCATTCCATGCAACAAAAAAAGGAAACCGACTTCGCCGGTTTCCATCTCTTTTTCTTTTTTTCTTACAACTCCAACCCAAGCATCTCCTTCGCAAGCTCTTTCACTGCTCTTCTCGCCGTCCAATCAGTATACTCTTCTGCACAGGCCACGCAGTGGTCATACATGAATGCCACCAGGTCACCCGTATCCTTGATTTTAGCCTTGATTTCGGCAATTTTCTCTTCTTCTTCTTTTTTTAATTCTTTTTGAAGTTCTTCACGCGAAGCATACAAATTTTTCAGAAGGCAGCCGCTGTTTCCACCATCATCCCACTCAATATCTGCATATGGATATTTCTTCGGGTCTCGTACAGAAACTTCTGTTTCTCCAAGTGCCGTAATCTTTGCACTGTGGATGCACTGGCTCCAATGTTCTACAAACCAAACTTTTTGGCCGATTTTTGGATTTTCAATCATTGTTTTTGCTCCTTTTATTATTTTTGTTGTATAGTTAATATGCAGGATTTTTGGAAGCAAAAAAAACGCTTACAAGCACAGGCACCAACTCATCTTACAATATATTTTTCCGCCTCTTTTTCGCTCTCTCTTCGTTCTCTCTTATTTTTTTCCAATTTCTTTTCTATGCTTCTATTTACCGCTGCCACATGCTCAGCTGATACCACAAATGCCGCCTCTTCGCTTATTCTCTTTGCTACCGGCTTATAATCCAGCCGTACTCGTTTTATCATTTTTTAAGTCTCCTTTTTCGTTTTCTTCTTTTCTTGATAATTCGCGTCTCGCGCTCGTAACCAGATTAAAATTAATATGCTGGATTTTAAAAAACGCATTCTGCATTACTAGACGAAAAACCGCCTGGATTCCTCCAGGCGGCGTATCTTAATGTGCTTTAAAATTGTATACCGGTTTAATTACTTTCACAATATCAACAGTATCTTTGATATTTTCCATAATTTCCTCCATCGGCTTATACGCCATCGGCGACTCGTCAATTGTAGACTCCATGACAGAAGAAGAATATATCCCCTTCATGGATTCACGAAACTCATCAATCCCGACAGCATCTTTTGCTTCGCTTCTTGACAAAATTCTTCCGGCACCATGCGGCGCAGAATAATTCCAATCAGGATTGCTTTTTCCAACACAAACCAGTGACCCGTCACGCATATTTATCGGAATTATAAGTTTTTCGCCATCCCGTGCAGACACAGAGCCTTTGCGGAGAATCAGGTTTTTTGTGTCAATGTAATTGTGTATTGTCTGGAACTCCTCGCAAATATGCCAGCCCATTTTTTCAATGACTGTATCGGCAATATATTTTCTGTTTAACTCTGCATGCTTCTGGACAATTTCCATATCATGAATGTAGTCTTTGAACGCCTGGCCGGAAACATAACATAAGGATTTTGGAATATGCGGCTCCTGCATCTTTAACGCTTTGATTGTTTTTTCAATTTCTTTTTCCCTGCCTTTTGCTTTCAGGTCTGCAATTACAGCCTTGATTTTGCCGCCAACACCTGAATCTTTCAGCTGTTTGTATGCGAGCTCTTGGTAGTGTTTTGCAACTTCCAGCCCGAGATGTCTGGAACCCGTATGGATTACAAGCCATAAGTTTCCGTCATCATCTTTATCAAGTTCGATAAAATGATTGCCGCCTCCAAGACTTCCAATGCTGCGATAAGCCAGCGATATATCAGCCGGAGCGACCAAGTCATTCAAATGGCTGAAATTACCAAGCGGCTCATCGTTTACATTTAACCCGGCCGGAACATATGTATTAATTACATCATCCAGTTTTGGAAGGTCAACATCCTTTTCTGCAATCCTGACAGCCAGCATACCGCAGCCAATATCTACCCCAACCAGATTCGGGCATACCTTATCAGAAATTGTCATTGTCGTACCGATAACACATCCGGCGCCTGCATGACAGTCAGGCATGATTCTGATTTTCGCGTCTTTAATGTAATCCTGGTTCAGCAATTCTATTACCTGGCTGATGGTCTCATTGTCAACATTGTCAGTAAAAACCTTTGCGGTGTTGTATTTTCCTTTTAATTCAAGCATATTTTTTGCTCCTTTCTTATTTCTTATTTTATTTTTTATTGTTTACAAGTTTAATATGCTATATTTTCCATACGAAAAAAACAGAAGCCAGCAGGCTTTCCCACTGGCTTCTTATTTTGAGCAACGCCCAGAGTATGACTGAATCTGGATTTTGTATGGTACTTATTACGCTCCCCAATAGGAAGAATGAGTCGCCCCGTTCACCCTTACTTCGCATTTCTGCCGGCATCTCTCCGTTATTTCTTCGGCCTCGTTTTTGGGTAGAGGAGCACCGCTTTTTTCGGTTCCCGTTTCGCTTCACAGCTGGTAGGGACGCGCCGCTTTTTTCGGTTCTCGCTTAATGGTGGAGATGCACCGCTTTCTTACAATATGAAGAAAAATTTAATTTTTATTTTTTCTTCTTGCTCTTTACGCTTAAAAAATACACCTCGCTCCTCTTCCTTTCAGGCTTCACTCCATTCTTAACCTGCTGGCAAATTGTTCTCTCACTTATCTCGGTACTCCTTGCTGCGTCGCCAGAATTCAGAAAAGTTTTGATTAACTTATCCGAATCAAAATCGAACATTCCAATTACATCCTGACAGGTATCCTCATCATCTTCATACCGAAAATAATACAGTTTTCTCGTCGGCCTGTGATACTTTGCCTGCCGGCAGATTGTCGTAAGGCTTAATCCTGTTTCTCTCTCTGCCTCTTTGCAACTGCCGTATCTTCCAAGTTCCTGATTGGTGTATGTGTCATACATGATGACCGGTTTAGACTGGCTGTCTTTTCCTCCTTTATCGTTTACAGCAAGTCCATCGTCAAATGCTTTTTGTGTATTTTCTTTTGTTGTTGTCCAATACAGATTCTCAACACGATTATCATTTTTGATATTATTTTTATGACCAACAACACGATACCCATTCGGATTTGGAATAAACGCTTCAGCCACCAACCTGTGGACTCTTTTTGAAATTATTTTTCCGTTTTTGTATTTAATCCCGCAGTATTTGTATCCGTTAACCTCAGACTGAGATTTCTTTATTAGTCTTGGCTTTCGGTTGTTTCTGCGGTCTATCGCATAGACCGAGCCGTCAATATCAATCCAATGTTCTATTGCGCCAGCGATTGGCAGCGCCGTTTTTGGAAGTTGTAGTTCTGTATTTTTTTTGTTGTATTTTTGTGTATTTTGTTCTTTCATATATTTAATATGCTGAAAAAATAACAAAAAAAATAAAAGCTTGCCGGGTTTCTCTAGCTGACAGCATTTTTGCGGCCGACAAAAATGTCGGCCGCAAAAATCAGAAATGTTTCCCAGAAAGACCCTGGAGACACTTATAAGTATTTTTAATTGCTCCTCAAAAGAGTAAGATACTGTTGGCTCAACACTTAAACCAACGTGGAGACCTCCATTTGCATTTGGTATCACTCACACAAACTTCATGGGCCAAGTGAACCTTTCAGCCCGTAAGTTAGTTAAAGTTCTTATACATTTAATATGACAAAAAAATAAAAAACGGGATGTTTTTTACGAAAAAAATTTTAATATAGATTTACTCCTAAACAAGACAAAAACCGCCCGGATTTCTCCGAGCGGCATGTATGATTTTTTATAACCCAGGCTTACACCTTCGTTAGCATCATAAATTGATATTTTGTTAAAATTTTCACATAGACTTCCTATCAGCTATTTCAGCCATTTTTGCGTTATTCATTCTGGACTCACCATGTCTCCGTGAATAAGCTAAATATCCGTTCATTCGGTCAATCTTGGTGAGATTCTTTGAACCGCAAATCGGACATTCGTCCCCAATGTCTGCTGCCTGATATCCACAGTCATCACAATAAGATAATGCCAGGTTTACACCTTCGTAATATCCCATTTCCATGGCTCTTAAGACAAGTGTTCTGATTGCATCAATATTGTAATCAATCGGATATCTAACATACTGAATTTTTCCACCGTTAAATAATTCCCAGAAATCATATTCACGATTCTGTTTTGCAATCGGTGTAATGTCCTCTGTCACATGACAATGGAAGCTGTTGCTTACATAATCACGGTCAGATACATTTTTGATGATTCCATATTCCTTGCGGAACTGTTTCACCTGAAGACCACAGAGATTTTCTGCCATTAAAAGGGGTTTCTTTGATAGCTCTCCGTTTTGGCTCGCTATCGGACTACGAACGGAGATTCTCCGTTCTTCTTTTATATTATATTATCATAAAATCAATATTATATCAATTGTCTATATCACCCTTTTTGTCGACTATACTTTGTCCATTTTTCACAAATGGTTTTGCTCTTTCGCTTTTCGCTACTCTACTTTCCTTCTAGGATTTCGACAGTCTGTTCACATTTAACCGCTGACAAAACCAGCGATATTTAGCACAGGATTCTTGGCGAATTCCCTGTTAGCACGGTTTTTTATTGGCATTTCCTCCAACTGCTGAATCGCAAACCGTACACCCTGTTCCCTCAAACAGGTTAGGCAATTTTTTCAACATGCATCACTGCATGTGCCCCCGCAGAACTCCCAGGGGTTCCATATACGGCGTAAAGAATGTGGTCTTCCTTCTTATACTCCGCTAATTTTTCGTTAATATGTTTCATAACTTCCAGCGTAAACTGATTGTCTTCAACCAGGCTCTTTCCGTTATATAATTCCTGCAGCTCATTCAGCGCCGTAATGCCATAAGACATTGTCATCGGCGGAAGGAGTTTTCGGATTTTTTCATTTGGTTTCAGGTGACCACCATAAAGTCCACCTTCGCAGAACATAATTGGATTGACTGATGCTCTCAGTTCTCCAAGATAATCATATGTTCTTTTATGAAGTCCACGAATCATTTCAAGGTAATAATCCAGAACATCATAGAAGTCTCTGCTTTCACGTCTTGCTTTTGCAAGAATCATCGGCAGATGTAAAGAAACAACACCAAGATTGCAACGACCAACAAAAATTGGCTTGTCATTCTCATCTGCTGGTTCCATTCCTCCGCGTTCATACCACGGACTTAAAAATGCACGACACGTATTTACTGTATGTCACCATACATACTGACTAGCTTTTCCCTCGGAGGCGTCCTCTTCCTCGTCATCAGGCGGCATCTTTGGAAATGGAGCTTATCCCATTCCTACTCGGTTACACTCATCACCGATAGTCGATTAACTCTTATTTTTAAGAGCACAGCTTCATCTGTGGTCAAATCGGACCTCTCCTCCCACAGACCTATCTGTTAGCAGCGTATTTGTTACGCCACACCCGCTAAGCAAGCGGTTGAATACCGTTTTACATGGGCTAATATGCACTTACCCATAGGACTAATCGCAGTTCCATATTTCTGATACATTGTAGAAATATATCCTTCTCCACTCATTGAGAGCCAATCCGGATACATCGTAGATGCAGAGCACTGGATACCTGCTTCAAAAACATCATTACATTCTTTTCCTTCACCGTGAATATTCTTATCATATAAGAACACAAGCTTCGGGAATAATACAGGACGTTTAAAGCCTTTCTTACCCTGTCCTTCTCTGTGTACATTTAAAATTGTTTTTGCACACATTTTTTCAAATTTTCCTGTTCCAAGTCCAAATGAAAATGTAACAAATGGATAATCACCGCGAGAAGAACCGACTGTGTTCAGTTTATATTCAATTCCCTGATATCCCTGCTCCATTTCACGCTGTACTTTTTCCATTGCATATGCCTCTGCTTTATCAATCAGAGATTCTGCGAATGCCGGATTCAGAACATCTGACATTAAATCAAGATATTCTTTCTTATATTTTTCAAAGGACTTTTCGGCATAAGGCCCCATAATTTTATCTACTTCTGGCACAGTAAAACCTCCGTACTGCTGCGCGGCAGTTGATAAAATTACATCCCCCATAACATCAAACGCTGTATCAAGAGTCTTGGGCTCGTTATACCAAACGTTGCCCATCTCGAATCCGCCTTTCATAACGGCTCCGACATTGCAAAGGCAACAGTTGATAGTATCAAGTCTTGCACTCTGGTCATGCACATAAATATAGCCCTGCTTGCAAGCCTGTAATTCTTCACGATTCATAAAGAACTTTCTGTAAAGATTCTTATTCAGTTCGTTGAAGATAAGGCTTCGCTTTGTTGCCACCAGTGCGCTGTCAGTATTGGCGTTTTCCTTGTCGCCAATATATCTGATTGACTGACTCTTTGTGTATACATCATCCATCATATGGACAAATGACTGTTTGTAGTTACGGTAATCGCGGTAGCTTTTTGCAACCTCTTCATTAATAGACACAAGCGCTGCTTCCACCATGCTGTGCATCATAGCAATCGGAACTTCTTTAAGTCCTCTTTTTTTGATTTCGCTTTCAACATGGTCAACGATTGCCCGCTCTTCCTCTTTTGTGAACTTCACAAGGATACGGGATGCACTCTTGCCAACCGCAATGATGATTTTGTTCCCGTCAAATGGTTCACGGGTTCCGTCCTTTTTAACGATGATTACGTTTGCCAGATTGTTTTTACGTGCAATTTCTTTTGCATCTTTCTGGCTGATAATTTTTTTACTCATAATTTTTACCTCCTTAAGTATCACTATTTTCATTATTTGAACAGTCATCAGGCATTTTTTCAAAAAATACTTTGCAAAATATAGTATCTTCTGCTTCTTTTATCCGCTGATGTCCGTTCTTTTCAAGCATTTGGTTAAATTCTTTCTGTTGCATATCACCCAAAGACTTTTTAACGAGGACTACCCTCTCTCTTGATAACTCGCGCTTTGCGCTCGTTACCAAACAGCTTTTGCTGCTGACCAACGAAGCCGTAAGGCTGAGCGAAGCGTGTTTCGAACGGGGATTCAGCCCCACATGCGAAGTTAAAACCGGAGCATTTGACCCGCGGACGACTTTTTGTCGGCCGGGGATTTTCCGTTCTTCGTTAATGTCATTTTTCCTCACCTTCAACCAACATCAATTGCAATGCAGAATAACTTTCCCTGAATGAAAAGATTTCTGTACGTCAATTACACGCTGATTTGCGCTTCCGCGCCATTTTAGCGTAACATCGCGCTTATCTTTTTCATACCGTCCTTCCACAATGACATCCGCTTTCAGAATAATAAACATCAGGTCATGGTCTTGCCCTGTTTTTAACTGGTGCAGCAGCTGTTCCCATGTATAGCCTGTATAAATCCAAATGGATTTTTTTGCCAGTTCTTTTGAATTTTTAATCTTGGCAATAAGTTTTGCTACACCTGGACGATTGTAAGTCGCCAACGGGTCGCCTCCACTGAAAGTGATTCCCGAAACATAATTCGGTTTCAGTGATTCCATTAATTCGTCTTCTGCAGCCTTATCAAATGGAATACCTCCAAACCGGTCCCATGTTATCGGATTCTGGCATTCCGGACAATGATGCTCACAGCCAGCCAACCAAAGGACTGTTCTAAGCCCATCACCGTTTTTCATATCTTCGGTTGTAATATCGTGATATCTTAAAGAGATATCTGAGCAATTTTCATTATTCATCATACAAAACATCTCCTTTCTTTTTTTATGTTGCATTTTTAATATGCCTGAAACTTCTAAAAATGAAACTCCAATATAGTCTCCTCTTTGTTCTCGTTTTAGGCCAAAAAAAAGAAGGTCCCGGAAGTTCTCTCTTCGGTTGCCTTCTTTACTTTTACAATATGCAGAATTTTCTGTTTTAAAAAAAACGACAGAACATTCTATTTTTTACATCATTTCAGTCGCACCGTTTACAAATTTCCTTAACGCATTTTCGCCTTTCAGGCCTGTTACTCCGTTTTTTAGCATCCATATGTTCCCTGACGGCAGTACTGGCTCCTTCGCACGAACAATGCAAGCCAACGATTTTCCATATTCCATACCCGCTTTCACGGTATGCATAGTCCCGCTCTTTTCTTCGCATTCCACGATAAAACCCGGAGTGTGCTCGGCAATTCAATTGCCGAGGTGAATCCGGTTAGAATAAAAGAATAAACAAAAATATATTTTACATAAACACAAGTCCTTCATTATGTTTATAGATTTGGCATTTCGCTGCCGGATAATTAGTTTTCGGGTCTCCATAGGCTTTATAATATTTGCCTCGTGTAGTTTGACCAGACAAAACTAATCGCTTCCCATCATAAGAGAAAACAGCCCCAGGCATCACACGATTTCTTGAGTTATAATTCCTTCTGCTCTTTTTAACTACAACGCGTCCAGCTGATTTATCAGCCTGCTTTTTGCCATTTAGCTCAACTTGTTTAGAATACCAGTCAGAAAATGCATCACCTTTTTGTTCAAAACGAGGTTTTCTGTTTGTGGCAATTTTCTTATCATCAAGATAATAAGTTCTTTCATATTGGTGATTAATAATACTTCTATTCTGCCTTCGAAATTGTTTGATTTTATATACATTAACAAAACTTGGATGTTTAATCTTATTTATTTTATCTGCTCCAATGGCAGCAAGACCAATACAATACGCGTCAACTTCGTGCATTTGGTTTTCTTTTGTCTTCTCATATCCAAGACTTGACCTGATTAATGATGTATCCTTTCCAGTGCAAAAATGTACATGTTCTACACCGTAAATCTTAATAAGTTCTTTGCAGATAAACGGAACAGCTTGATTCAAAGCGCTGAGTGCACCATATTTCTTAATCAGACCCTCTTTCTTATCTTTGAGCTTAGCCTGAAATTCAGCATCCGTATGTACTTTTGCGTGACATTTTTTGCAAAGCCCGGCCTGGTTCTGGATTGTGTCAGAACCGCCTCTTGAACGTGGTACGATATGGTGAAAATGTTCAATATCATTTTTACACATCAGGCATTTTCCGTGCTGTTGTTCACGAATAGCTGCTTTGACATCATCAAATCCCTTCAGCGGGCCATTTTGAAAGTCTACACCACTTATGCCAGGACTCTCCATCTGTATGAATGCAAAACGGTTTACCTCAATTGCAACGTCAGTAATCGGAAGATATTTTTCAATCTTCTTAATCAGGTTGATGTGGATTTGAACAAGATGATTTACTGTTGGTGTTAACCAATCTGGCATACGTTTTCTATTACAGAACCGCGCCTCAGTATTCTTGATAATCTTGCATGTTACGAATTTATCAGCTGCATACTGCGGCAGTTTTCGCATCATCATCCCTGCCTTAATCATGCTTCCATGCTTCTTTGCCAGGCGCTGTCTTGCTTTTCGCTCGCCGCGTCTTGATGCCTGGCGATGTGCTTTTCTGTCAGTCATCAGCTTCTTAATGCTTTTATTTCTGGTTTCTACAACTGCGGAGAAAACTAAATCTCCAAGCTGTGTCAACACAGCAGCACCGATATTTGTCCTTCCTGGGTCTTCAGCTATTGTGATTGGCTGTAATACTGCGTCATTCTCATACAAGAGGCGTATTGTAAATGGTACAGTATCAACAATCTTAGCCAGGCCAGACTTAAAAAGACTTCTGACCCTAACTTTTCTGTTCGTTGGCATCTGCGGTTTTCCATCTACTCCAAGAACATATATGTATTCAGTTTTTTCAAGTAATTCATCTATTAATTTTAGATTTGCCATTATCTGTTACCTCCTGAAAAAGAGTTGGACGGCATCTTTTCACGAAAATACGGTTCTTTCGCATCGGTTGTAACCCTAAACACCGTCCGGTATCGTCATCCTAGACTTGGCATATACTTTGCAGAGCTGAGGGCTGGATGAATACCCGCAGGTGTAAGTACCTTCAAACACCCGAAGGCGCCATCCGGTACACGTATATGTCGAATGTCTCTGCTTAACTACCCGGTGCCAAATAGCTTTGCATATAAAGAATTACAAAAAGAATCTATCAGATATTTTTGTAACCTTTATATACTCGGCTATTCAATAGCCGAGTAGTTAACCACAACAATCTTATCAGACATCATTGCCTGGATTCTGTCGCGTTCCACGAATCGCCATCTTTCCGGTCTCGTGCCCGCTTCGTATTCGCCGACAATACATCCGCCATTTTTTAATTTCCATATTTATTCCTTTCTTTTTTTTATATTTTTCATTTACAGTATGCCAGATTCTTCACGGACAAAAATGCAGCGCATTTCTGCGCTGCATTTCCTACAATCCAAACGGCTCCTCTTCCATTTCTTCTTCTTTTTCGTATAATTTTTTTTCCAATGTTTTTAGTATATATCCAGCATTATAAGAAGTCAAATACAAATCACGGTCACAGCCTGCATTCATCTGTAGATTCTCCAGCCCTGAACGCAGTTTTTTTATATCTTCTTTACTAGTTTTCTTTTTTCTTACTTGCAAAACCAGGTCCCGGTCAGCGTATGACTGCTGCATGGCTTTTATTATCTCTGTTTCATTTTTCCCTGCAAACGGAACTATCTTTGAATCCTTAGGTATTCCCTGTCTATCTATATTTCTTGCAATCTTCAGCTGCAAAGCACGAATCGTCAAATGGCTGTTTTTCATTTCTCTTCGTATCGGTGTCGCGATTTTTTCTGAGGACCACACTGAATACAACTTCTGGCAGCAAATATTCGCATTGTGAGAATCTACTATCTTACTCATACTTTTTGCCTCCTTTTTTGTAATATATCACAGCCAATGAAAATGTCAAATTTTGCGGATTTTTGCCGCAAAAAAAGACACCACACAAGGTGATGTCTTTGCTTAGGAGGAAATTTATCTCTATCGTCATATGCGGCAAGACATACGACGAGTACAAAGAAAATAAATCTATTTAATAGCGCCCCCATTTTTGCGCTTAGGGGAATAAAGAGAGAAAACTCCAGCAATCAGTTTCCTCTCTTAGTCAAACTTTAAGTTATTCAATTATATTATGACAAAAAAAATATGTAATAAAAAACAGAGCCTTCGCTCCGTCTACCTTAAAATTTTTCAACTACTAAACCATAGATACATTTCTTTCCAATCCATCCATTTACATGTCCGTGATTGTTGGAAATCTGAAATGTCCTTCCACCTTTGATTGCAGAAATCTTATGCAGATAAAAATGCCCTGCAACTTTGCATAATACAATATCATTTTTCTTTAATATTGTTTCTTCTGTCACCGGAACACATCTCACCGCCTGCCCGGATTTCAAAATTGGTGTCATAGACTGCCCATATCCGGTTACAATGCATTCTTCTCCTGCCATCAGGTGTTTTGCGGTTTCGTAATTTTCTTTTCCTTTATACATATTTTTCCTCCTGTCGTAGTTTTAATAAATTTTTTAATTCATCATTTTTTATATATGTAGAAAACCAAGAAGAGGAAACCAAACATATTTGTCTTGCGTTTTATTTGTTTAATATTCCTCTCCTTTAGTTTTCTACAAATAACTAATTTAATGGAGATGATAATAATATGCAAAATAATTTAGCTTATGAGAAAGGAGGAAAGTATCCTCAAAAATTTCAAGAAAAATTAGCGAAGGCCTCTTTGAATACGGACGCAATATCTAGCATGGTATTACAGGATAAGAAAATCGCAGAGGTAATTATCAATGTTGTGAGAAACGCAACAGATAAAGACAAAACAAAATCTTCAGATATTAAGTTAAGCACATCTGAAACCCAATATTCTCTCAAGAATTGGAACCGTGGACGCAATGTCATCGGAGATTTTAAAGGCTTTTGCCCTGAAGAGAATACCATATACGGAATTGAGCCACAATGCTACAAGCAAAATGGAATCTACCACAGAGACCGATACTATGGTGCAATGCTTGACGCCAGTATCTTAAAAAGCGGCCAGGACTTTTCAGAATTGCCAAATCGTTGTATAATAGTCTTAACCGAAAAAGATTTTAATTCCAACGACCCGATGATTCAGCATATTAAAAAAGTAGACTTAATGTCTGGAAATGTCATCAATTCCGGCGAAGAAGAAATCATCGTAAATCTTGCCGCCGCAACCAATGACTCAGAACTTGGACAGTTTATCAGAGACTGGACTAACTCAAATCCTGACGATATTAAAAATCCTGTTCTTGCCGAGGCATTAAGATACTACAAATCTAGTCCGAAAGGGGTGCATGAAATGTATACAAAATGGGAAGAAGCACAGCATGAAGATAGAATCAATTTCGTGTCAGTTATGCTTGAAAGATTTTCTCCAGAGGAAATCGCAGATAAAATGGGTTGGGATAATAACTATATAAAAACCCTTAAATCCGAAATCGATTCCAAAAAAGAGTCAAATTAAAAAAACATCGTTAACGCAAGACAAAAAGAGCAGGAAAGATTTCCTGCTCTTTTATCTTGGTACGCGCGAGTTATGCTCGCGTGCACCAAGCCTCGTAGAGGCTGACAAACGAAGCCGTAAGGCTGAGTACAGTAGGTAAATCGGCTTCCCGTACACGTCTAGCAACCTCCGAACCGACGCCCCGGACTATTTCGGCGTGCCTGGCCTCAACTCTCCACGTTCCTCAACGATAGATGCAATACAAATACGACGACAAATGCAATTCCAAGCAAGCAAAAACCCGCAGCATCCGCTGCGGGCAATCTCCATAAAACTTATTTTTTTTCTTCGCCTTCCTCTTTCTTCTGAGGCACTCTCCAAGTCGGTCTGTATACCCTCTGGTCAAGCCCGAATACCTTGCCTGACATTTCGCCGGGTTTCAGTCCTTCCGCCTGTGTCTCAAACTGATACATATAAGAATCAATCATGTCAATGTGATGAAGTACCAATGCTTCCGGAATTGCCGGAACCGTTACTGCTTCATACTCATGTTTGCCATGATGAGAAAGAATCAAGTGCTGTAAGAGCATGATATCCTCTTCATCCAGGCCCTCCTCTCTTGCTACTCTGCCTGCCAGTTCAGCACCAATAAAAGCATGTCCCATCAATGTGCCTTTAACTGTATATTCTGAGGCACCAAACTCATTTGTATCCAGCTCACAAAGCTTTCCAATGTCATGAAGGATAGTTCCGGCTACTAACAGTTCTGTGTTGATGTCACGGCAATCCTTCAACATTGAAGGCTCCTTGTTATATACAGAAGTTGTATATGCTGCCATTTTGGTCATACGGTATGTATGATACAAAAGACCTCCACGGATATTATGATGGATAGACCTGCCGGCACCCCAAATCATAAGCTTATCCTTATTCTCCGCAAGGATTCTTTTAACCGTTGAGGCGTACACGCCGCATCTTCCGGCTGTCTTGTATAAGAAGTTATACATATATTCAGACTTCAGCGGTGCACCGCAAACGAACAAAGACGGGTCTGCCGAAGATTCCGTAATTTCACGGATGATATAACTCGACTCACCTTTATATTCTTCCATCTTTACTTCAATCAAAACTGCCTGTCCTGGCTTAAACATAAATGTCTCTGCTTTTTCATTCCATTTTTTGGCAATGACCTGAGATTCACCGTCGCTGACTCCGATGTTCAGAAATGTACCATTATTTCGGTTTGTCTTTTCTTCGATGGTAACAATCACACATTCAACAGTCCCGATTCCATTTGGTTTGATTTCTTTAAGTTTCATAAAAAATTCTCCCTTCTTGTTTTTAATAATTTTTTTACCTTTTTAATATGCTGAAAAATTTAACGGCTGAAACAAAGAAACCGGCATTTCTGCCGATTTGGGTAGTCTGGACAACAAAGCGAGGTCTGGGCCAGGCATAGAATAGCAAAGTCGTGCTGCTCTCATATTTTTTGAATTTACTTAGTAGCATAAGCGTCGGACATTGAGCGCGAAATATAAGATGACAAAAAGATTGGCCGCGGTTTTCTATCTATCAGCTTCAGCGGCAATTGTATCTTTATTTCCAGAACGGTCCGTAGATTTCTTTAACTCTTGCAACACGTGTAGGCGTTACTTTTTTAACTGCATCTGATATAGCACTGCAGGTTTTAGGCAGCTTCTTCTTTGTTTCTGTTGGCTGTAAAATATAATCATGATAGGACTCAGCAAAATACTCAGTTGCGTTCTGTGTTGCATAACTTCTATTGATACCTGTAAATTTAGACTTTTCACTATTATAAATTGCAGCAAAGTCACTTGACCTATCTACGTTTCCGGCAACAAAAGCAAGGAAATGTCCCATCTCATGGTAGATAGTATCATCGCCCACAAACCTAAGTGTGATAGTTCTTTCATGTGCATTAAAGCATCCACCGTAGTTGACTGTCGGGTCATACTTTATTTTGAATCCAAGTTTATCAAAAGCAGATAGAACATTTGCATTCGCTTTTGGTGCCATCTTTTTTGCCAGGCTTCCATTGTAGTTTTTGACTGTGACCTTACATGTCATTGTTACGCCTGCACATCTTGCTGTTGCAGTTGTGGTTCCCGGTCCATATCCAACACCGTCGTATACTACTTTAGGATTTTTGTAACTCCACGTTACTGTAGAGTTTCCGGCATTTAATACTTTCAGGTTTAGCTTTTCAGTTACCATTATCGTTTTACTTGTACAATTTAATTTTGGCCTATTTTTTACAGTTACTTTATATACATATTTTATATTTTTGCATGTGACTGAAAAGCTTGCGGTTCCTACTTTCTTTCCTGTAAGTTTTCCGGCGGTGGTAAGAGTATAATATGTATTATTTATTGCCTTCCATTTGAACCCACTCACATTTGGCTTTGCCAGTGTCTTTGAACTTCCGACACAAACGCTTTTTGAAGGCATATTTTTAGTTGTTACTGTCGCAGCATGTGCTGTTGTTGCAAACAGCATCATTGACGCTATAAATACTGCAAATATAACTGCAAATAATTTTACTTCTTTGTTTCTCATTATATTTTTCATTATTTAATTCCTCCTTATTATTGATTGTTTTTTTGCCATCGTTTTCGGCCCGTTTTAAGTATCTTCCCGCTTATGCATTTGATAACTCGCCTGCTTTACAGGACTCGGTACCAGATTAAAAATGATGCCTCACCGGCCTTGCCGGATTCGGCACCAGAGCACGCATGATAACTCGCCTGCCTCGCAAGGCTCGTTACCAGATTAAAAATGATAACTCACCGTTCCGGCTCGTGATAACTCAGGCTTACGCCTTCGTTACCAAGCCTCGCAGAGGCTGACAAGCGAAGCCGTGAGGCTGAGTACAGAGAATAAATATAACCAGCACGAAGTGCGGCAAGCGAGGCCGGAGGGCTTAGCGACGCGTGTTTCGGGCGGGTATTCGAACCCACGCACGAAGTTAAAGAATAGTTATTACCCGCGGACAATTGCTTGGTCGGGGATTTTCGCCCTTCGTTAATATGCTGAATATTTTTATTTTTTTGCACGAAAAATGGCCGGATAATTCCGGCCAGACTTAAATGGAACTTTTTCAACATGATACTAATCCATTTCCAAAATTGATTGCTCGCTTTTATAAGCTTGCACTTTAGTCGTGAGTTATTAACCATTTTTTTTCCATATCACCTTATATACATTTTTAATCTTTGTAATTCTGTCTGGTGAATTTTGGATGGTCTGAACTGCATTTCTTACATATGCATATGTTTTAGGCCTGCTCTTTTTCAGGTTTGACCCACTCAAAATATAATCCCTGTAAGACTCCGCAAAATATTCTGAAGCATTTTGTGTTACATATGCTTTTCTTACTCCTGTATATTTTTCTTTTTCAGACTTATAAATTGTTGCGAATTCACTTCTTTTATCTACATTTCCGGCTATCCATGCGAGGAAATGCCCTAATTCATGGTATACAGTATCGTCTACACCCTGAAGCGTAATACTTTGATTTAAAGCTGAAAAATATCCCGCATAAGAAACTGAGCCATCATATATTAACTTAAAATCCAAGTCTTCAAATGCCTTTAGTACACATTCATTCGCCATCGGCGCAGCCTTTCTTACGAGACTTTTTGAGCTCTTTTTTACGGTCACTTTACAAGCATATGTAATACCTTTATATTTTGTAGATATTTTTACGACTCCTACGTTACAACCAGTAACATTCCCTGACGAACTTACTGTTGCAATCTTTTTGTTACTACTCACCCAGTTCCGTCCACCTGCCGTATTCAGAAGCTTCAGTTTGAAAGAATCCCCAACTTCCACTTTTTTTGATGTGTAATTAATTTTTGGCTTACTTTTTACATTTACGGTATAAGTATAGGACCGGCTTTTGCTTTTAGCTTTGATTTTTGTAGTCCCTGCTTTTTTTCCTGTTACTTTTCCTGCTTTGGAAACTGTCGCAATTCTACTATTTATTGAGGTCCATGTCACCCGCTCTCCCTTTGCTGGGTTCTTTAGTTTTATTGTGGTAGAGTTTCCGGTATATACAGAAATCGGTGTTCTAGAAATGCTTGCAATATACCTATTCGCAGCATGCACTGGGACAGTCATAAAAAATACTATAGTCAAAAGCATAATAGTAAACATAGTTTTTTTTTGCGTTTTCTTTTACTCTCATATTCGTTATCTCCTTTGCCACTTGGCAGTTTTTTATTTATTACCAATATGACAAATAAAAAAAAATAAAAAAAACAAGAAAGAAGTAACATAGCTGGCGGTAATTCTCCATATTTATTTATCATAATAAGTGAAATCATTGACGACGAAATTCAGAAAAGCATGACCCTTACTCTTGTAAGTAACAAACTGGAGAGCCAAGACAATCCTGTTGGTTTTGTCCAGCTCAAAGACAACAAAATATATATTAACGACACCAGATTCCCGAATTTACTATGTTCTGAAAAAATGAAGGAACATCGCAAAACTAAGAAAAATCAAGACTTACTGCGTATGGCAGAAGAACTGATGCCTGATATTGAGAAGCCGGAAAGGTGAACATGGGATAGCAAGACAACTCGAAGATTAAGCTATTAGATGGCTTTTACGAAATAGTAACATCTTGAAACTTCTTAAAGAATATGTTATAATAAAGAAAAGGGAAAGCCACGACAGCAGCAAACCCCTTTATCTGTGACGTATAGCCGCCAACTATGGGGATAGGGGCGGCTACCTTTCTTTGTCTTTATTTACATCATATATTGTCTTTAAAAAATCAAGCTTGAACTACCCCACCCGACTTACGTCGGATGGGGATTCTACGGTCTGACGCCCGTAAAACCCCGATTAGTCCAGCTA
>NZ_JBDGAB010000048.1:0-28471 GCF_040910705.1 Blautia sp. RTP21359st1_E11_RTP21359_211015 | reverse complement strand
TGTTTTTCGGAGCTTTGCTCCGTTTTAGATACCACCTCTATAGGAGTAATGCACCGCATAGGGGTGGAGACTTCATACGGCAGATTTCAAATATCTGGTTTTCTGTCCAATTGGTAGAAGAGGAACCGTCAAAATCCATGAAGGCACTGAAAGGGTCTACGAATATGCGTGCTACGAATGCAAACTTAATCATCTTATCATTCCAGATTCCGTGAAACGGATTGAGCAGTATGCGTTTCATCGCAATATGTTTCTGGAATGTGTAGACGGAGGGAAAGGCCTTGAAAGCATTGATAATATGTCCTTCATGAACTGCATCAATCTTAAAGATTTTTCTTTTGGTCCAAACTTAAAAAGAATTGGTTATAGTGCATTCCAAAATACTCAGCTGACCAGAATCCTTCTTCCTGAAGGATTAAAACATGTCGGCTCGCAGGCATTCAACACTGCAAATCTTAAAGACAATGGAGAGGTATCACATATTACCCCTGACAAGATGTATGATATTCATCTGCCAGTATCGTTAAAAGAAATTGGCAGGGCTGCATTCTGCAATGCAGCGAATATTTACACAAAAAAAGCTAATCTCAACGCTCTCAACGCTGTAAGAGCAGGCATCAGGTCATTAGGAGCATCTCTAGGGCACGGCTGTGATTTCTGGAAACTCCATATTGACGGATTACAGCCGATTGTGATGCCGAAGGAAATGGACAGCATTAATGTCATCGCAAGGCGAGTCAGGCTATATGCAAAAGGCGAAACCACATCACCGCCAGAAACATATAGCGAAAGCAGGCTTGTAACAAAATACGCGACAGCATTAGAGCACCGTAAACTATATCCAGGAAAAGATGTGGATGAATTTCTCAGCGAAAATATAAAAAAAGTCTTTGCGTTCACTCTTGCAGAAAAAGATGGTGAGAGGTTAATGGCTGAATACATCAAATCAGGAATGTTTACCGATGAAGCCTTACAGAGCCTAATTGAGCATATTGAAAAATCTAACGATTTTTCTGACAATGCATCAAAATACACTGCCTTGAAAGCTTACGCACTTCAGGCGATGAAGCACTCACAGGATATTTTTGAAATATAATTTGATTTTTGAGCAGCCACTGGCTGCTCTTTTTTCTTCGCCGGCAAAAATCCGCATATTAAATATGCAATCAAATTTGGCTTTCAAGAAAGGAGCAAAAATATGTTAAAAAAATACGCCAAACCATATCCAACAATCGGGGAGATTATCGCTGCAAAGGACTTTGATTACGTTTCTTATCGTGGATATGACGAAAAGCGAAACCTTCCACCGGTAACCGGCAATAATATTGATGGCGAGTTTTGCGGCTGTTTTAAGGTAACAAACGGCAAAATCATTCCGCTTGACGGCGATTCTTATGACGACAGCGAATCCGTCATTGCCGCAGAAGAATGGACTATGCCAGATGAAGGTATTGAAAAAGGGTTGACCGTTATCGTAGCGATGGAATTTGTGCCGGCAGAAGAACTGGACGGATATTTCAGAGCTTACCGTAAAGAAAGAGAGGAGAAAAAAATGCTTAAGGCTGTGAATATTAAATGGGATGTGACTGATGACGACATTGATGAAATGGACGATGAGGCCTGCGAAATTTTGAAATCACTTCCAACAGAGATGATTATTCCTGAAGGCATGACAGACCCGGATGAGATTTCCGACTGGCTGTCTAATGAAACCGGATATTGTCATGATGGCTTCCGTCTTGTAGACCAGAACGGAAATGATGCTGACATGGCCTAGAAAGGAGAAAAAATGAGCGAAACTAAGCAATTCTCAAAAAGAATTCAGGATGTCCTTGATGGCTTAGAGCTTCGGGCCGGAAAAAGAAAAGTACAGACGAAAGAAGACTTAAAAAAATGCTTCCGGAAGGACTGTGTTAATATCTATTCAGCAGAAGAGAATGGTAAACCGAGATTATATCGCCGAACTGACCTGACAACATGGGCAGCAGAAACCTTTTCCCGCGGAGAAAATTATTTCTGCGCCGAGCCGGTAAACCCGAAAGAGCCATACGGCAAACTTAAACTTACCAAGCCGAGGTATGTATACACCTGCAGCAGGGCGCTGACGGAAGAGGAGTTTAAGGCTGTGTTTGGAGAAGAAAAAAAATAATCATGTTTTACAATACCGGGATTTAAATCCCGGTATTTTCTTTTGCAAAAAAAATTGCGAATATCTGTTTTGTGTGGTAAAATACAAAAAAAATAAAGCAAGCCACCAATTTTACGATAAAACCAAGAAAATGCTCGGTAATTCATATTTATTCTGGCAACGACTCCGTCAAAACCGGGGAGTTATCAATTGCCGAGGGATTCACTGAGGCCAATCCGGGATGGCAAAACGTCAAAAAGGGAAAATAGATGAAAAAAGAAACTGACCTAACAGAAATTAAAAATATATTGAAAGATTTTCTTCATATGCCGGTAGAAGAGACCGAACTTTCACCGATTGTTGTACAGCATCCGATATTTGAGACGGGTTTTTCAAGTGTAAACGGAAAGATTGTTGATATTATGACACCGGATGGATTAGAAGAAGTAGTAAGTAAAATGGAAGAAAAAATTAACAGTATAGACAAATTGATAAAATGTGCGTACGTTGTAAGAAATTCTTATTACCTGACATTTCTTAAATTTGCAAAAGAAAGTCTATCATTGCCAGATTTCAGCATGTTACTTGGAAAGTTCTGGACAGAAGAAGAGAACCCGAATGGCGATGTGAACGTGCCGGTGTCATTATCTGCAAAGTGGTTTAGAATCGCCGACAAACAAGCGCTGATGCATGACTATGAATACGAAGTATATAAAGACTTGCCGGAGACATTTACGATTTACCGTGGCGTAACGCCTGGAAGAAATCCTGACGGAATGTCCTGGACGAGAGACTTAAGCAAAGCCGACTGGTTTTCCAGACGTTTTGGAGATGGATATGTTTTGGAAGGAATTGCAAACAAGAAAGATGTTCTCGCTTTCTTCAGCAGACGAGGAGAGGAAGAAGTCGTAATTGAGGCGAAAAAAGTGAAAAACAAAAAAGAAATATAAAGATTTAACGGAGAACGGGGAATCCCCGGCCGACCAAAAACTGTCCGCGGGTCAAAGGTTCCGGTTTTAACTTTGCACGCGGGTCTGAATCCCAGTTCATGCACTACACTCAGCCTCTGCGAGGCTTGACAAACGAAGACGTAAGGCTGAGTTATCAATATAGCTAACAGCACATACAAAGAGATGCAAAACGCATCTCTTTATTTTTTTTCGCAAAATTTGTCCTGTTTTAATTTTTTCGGCATATTACAAGAAAGAAAACTAAAGTCAAGGAGAAAAATATGCGCAAAAAAAATTCAAACGACGGACAGTTAAGCCTTTTTGAACCTGCTGAGGAGAAAATCATAAAGCAGGAATATTCAGATATTATGAAACAGTCATATATTGACTATGCAATGAGTGTAATTATCGCACGAGCAGTTCCGGATATCCGTGATGGTCTTAAACCGGTACAGCGCCGTATCTTGTATGATATGGGTGCAGAACTAGGCTTGGATTACAACAAGCCATACAGAAAATCAGCTCGTATCGTCGGTGATACAATGGGTAAATTCCACCCGCACGGAGACTCATCCATTTATGACGCAATGGTAGTGATGGCGCAGGATTTTAAGCGTGAAATCCCGCTTGTTGACGGTCATGGTAATTTTGGCTCTATTGAGGGTGACGGTGCCGCTGCTTCACGATATACGGAAGCAAGACTGCAGAAGATTGCACAGGAAAATTACCTTGCTGACCTGGACAAAAAAGTTGTGGATTATGTCCCGAACTATGACGAGACAGAAAAAGAGCCGGAAGTGCTGCCCGCAAAGATTCCAAACTTCTTAATCAACGGTTCTGAAGGTATCGCTGTCGGTATGACCACTTCAACACCGTCTCATAACCTGGTGGAAGTATTGAAGGCAGAAGAATATTTAATGGATTCACCGGACGCCAGCATCGAAGAATTGATGGAATTCGTGAAAGGCCCGGATTTCCCGACCGGTGGTATTGTCGCAAACAGCGATGACCTTTTGGAGATTTACAAGACCGGAACCGGAAAAATCAGGGTGCAGGGCAGGGTGGTGCATGAAAAGAACAGGCAGTCAAACCGTCTTGTCATTACAGAAATTCCATACACAATGATTGGAGCAGGTATCGCAAACTTCTTAAATGATGTGGCATTGTTAGTTGATTCAAAACAGATTCCGGATATCGTGGATATTTCCAACCAGTCATCAAAAGAAGGCATTAAAATCGTTCTGGACTTAAAGAAAAACGTATCAGAAGAAGACGCAGAAAAAATCAAGACAATCCTGCTTAGCAAAACGAAACTGGAAGACACCTTTGGCGTCAACATGCTCGCAATTGCTGACGGTCGCCCGGAAACCCTTTCCTTAAAATCTGCATTGGAATACCACATCAACTTCTTATTTGATGTAAACCAGCGAAAATACACAACAATGCTTACAAAAGAAAACGAAAAAGCAGAAGTGCAGGAAGGTTTAATCAAAGCGATTGATGTTTTGGATGCCGTAATTGAGACAATCAGGGGAAGCAAAACAAAGGCAGAAGCAAAAGAATGCTTAATGACAGGTAAGGTTGATAATGTTAAATACCGCATCGCGGAAGACAAGAAGGTTGCAAAGACCTTTGATTTCACAGAGATGCAGGCTGACGCAATCCTGGATATGCGTCTTTCACGTCTGATTGGTCTGGAACTGGAAGCGTTAAAAAAAGAAAATGAAAAGACCAAAAAGAATATTGAAAAATATACAAAAATCCTGAGTGATAAAAAGTATATGAAAAAAGTAATCAAAGATGATTTAGAACGTATCATCAAGGAGTATGGGCAGCCGAGAAAAACAAGCATTAAAAATATCGCAAAAGCGGTAATAAAAAAAGAAGCACCGAAGGCTTTTAAAGAAGTTGTGTTGATGGACAAATTTGGATATGTCAGGGCTGTGAGTGATACGGTCTATGAAAAAAACAAGGAAGCAGCAGACTCTGAGAGTAAATGGGTCATCCCGGTGATGAGCGATGATAAGGTTGTGTTCATTACAGAAAATGGAATTATGCATACCGTGCCAGCAAATAAGATTCCATTTGGCAAGTTCAGGGACAAGAGTCTTCCGGTTGATAATGTTTCAACGCTGGATACTACGACAGACCTTATTCTGTATGCTGAAGCGATGAAAAATATGGCATGCGAAAAGGTTGTCAATAATTATATTATGGTAACTAATTTGGGCGGTGTAAAGAAACTGCCTGGTATTGAATTTAACGTAAAATCAAAAAATACCAAATACATCAAGCTGAAAGACGGCGAGGCATGCACGAATTTTGTGAAAGTAGAGAAAAGTGAGCCTGAAATCGTGCTTGTAAGTGAAGCCGGAAGGTTCTTGCGGTTTGCTGCGGCAGACATCCCGGAGAAGAAACGAGGGGCTGGAACGGTTGCCGGTATCGCGATGAAGGACGGTGAAAAACTGAGTGATGTGTTCTTTGTATGGCCGGAGGATGTAAAGAAGGCAGCTGAAACTGGAGACGAAGAGACGCCGGCGGGAGAGAATAGCGAGGAAAAGAATAAAGATGATGCCGGAAGTGTAAACATGATGCCGGAAGCAATGCTGGCAGGCGGGAAAGAAATGCCTGTAGATGAAACGGCGGCAGCGAAAGGTGACAACCTGCCTGCAGAAGAGCAGCAGCCGGCTGAATTGATATTAACCTTAAAGAACAAAAAACAGATTCCATTCTCTAAACTGGCGAAAGCAAAAAGGGGAGGAAAAGGAACGCTTAAAAAAATATAATATAGCGAAAGCAGGAGGTGTACAGTATGTGGCTTTGGGTTGTAGTGGCTGTGGCGGCTGCAGTGCATGCGGCGGTCATCGATGAAAATGAAAACAGGCGGATAAGAGACGCGAAAGACGAGATTTTCAATAAATATACAAGACTACGCTAGACACTAAAAAAAGAAAGAAGCAGCGGGTGTCCGTTGTTTCTTTCTTTTTTGCTGTCAGGAATTCTGGCCTTTATGTTCGTCAAACTCTCCGTTTTTGTAGGCCTTCATTATCAGATTCTTCTCGTCCTGTGTCATACCGGAAAAGAAAGAAAATGCCTGCATCATGGTTTCAATCCCGATTTTCTTGGAATCAAGAAAATCATGTGTTTCCTGAATTATGTCTCTTTCGCCAATCTGGTTTTGCATAGATTCGATAATTGCCAGGTATGCATTGCAGAGGCTGTCTGGCTTGTAATCCAAACATTCGAGACGCTCATACAGTTCAGTTAATTGCGACCTGTTTTTCTTTTCTTTCTTCTAACGTTAAACATTTTTTCGTAGTACGTTCTCTCTTCTTATTTCTATTCTTATTTCTATATCTAAATCTAAGATGCTGAAAAACAGCAAAGCAAAAAAAAAGAGTGAATACATTACCATCCGGTACCATCAAATTCACCATTTTCAGAGGCTTCAATCACTATGTTTCTTTCGTCTGGAGTTAATTCAGAAAAGAAATTAAATATCCGAAGCATGGCCTTAAAGCTGATTTGCTCGGCGCGAAGAACACTGTGAGTTTCCTTAACTACATCTTTCGCTCCAATCTGGCACTGCATAGATTCAATGATTGCCTGATATGCCTTGCAGAGGTTGTCTGGCTCGCCGTTCAGATAGTCCAGGCGTTCTTTTAACTCTCCGCGAAGATATCTAACGGCAGTTTTCTTTTCCTGTCTTTCTGTCTGTGTTAAACATTTTTCCATATTAATTTCTCCTTTCGTGCTTGCAAAATATCTTTCATATCTAATATGCAGGAAAGCAAGACAACAAAAAAAAGAGCCGCAAGAACGGCTCAAGCTGTGACTGGTGTTCAAAGTCCAGTAACGACTTTGCTAGCAAGTTAATACCATCCATGATTATTAAATCCATTGTTTTTATACGCATCAATCACTGCATCTTTTTCTTCTGGTGTCATGTCAGAAAAGAAATTAAATGCACGAATTAACGTCTCAAATCCAATTTTCTCATTACCAAGAAAATCATGAGTTTCTTTGATGATATCTCGTACTTCAAGCTGATGCTGCATTGAGTCAATAATTGCCTGATAAGCCTCGCAAAGATTGTCCGGCTCTCCGTTCAGGTACTCCAAACGTTCTTTTAGTTCCTCACGCAAGTATTTAATGGCGGCTTTTTTTTCTTTTTTCTCTTCTGGCGTTAAACATCTTTCCATGTTAATTTCTCCTTTCGTTTTTGTAGAATATGTTTCGTATCTAATATGCAAAAAAACAACAATTAAAAAAAGCCGTCCGTAAAAACGGACGACTTAAATAGCTGAAAAAGTTAAATCGGAAGCACATACTCCATAATCTGTACATCCTCAAGTACCATAGACGGATATTTTTTTTTAAACGTTTCTTTGGCCTCGTCTATGGACTGCGCCGGGAATTCGTCAAAAATAACATCACCATAAACATTCCTCCAGTTTCCCTGGATTTTTGCTTGCGAATTGCGGATTTTTGAAGACGCAATCGTAACAACGTAATGCTTAAATTCAGGACGAAGAGCACGGATAGCTACCTGATAAACCTGACACAGTGCATCAGGCTTTCCCTCAAGACTCTTGAGTCTAAAATTTAACTCCTCCTGAAGGTATTTTGCTGCTGCTTCTCTTTCTTCGCTTGTTTCTGTTTTGATTTTTTCTACCATTTTTTTAATTCCTTTCCTGTTAAAAATATTTGCACATATAAAATGCAGAAAAATATATAAAAAGAAAATGCGCAAAAATTGCTGTTTATGACAAAAATTTCGGCATATTGTATGTAGAAAATAGTGGTTGAAATATAGGGGTAAGTACTGGAAAGCACTGAAAGAAATGTACGAAAAAGAAAAGAAAAAGAGCGAGGTGACTTAAGTACCTGAGTCTCCGCCGAAAAATCGGAGGAGGCTCTTTGTTTTGTCTTCACTGAAATCATACATATTAATTACGAAACAATATTTTTTCAATAAGAAAGGAGATAAAAAAAAATGGTAGAAACAAATATTACTCTCGAAACATTCGAAAACATCGTCATTTCTCTTCTGAAAGAAAAAGGATACGACACAGAAATTGTGACCTGGAGCGGAACTCGTGGCCCTGAGCATCGCCTGGTAAGAAAAAAGGTTAAAAAAGCAGGCTCTAAATTAAGGGTTACAGCGTCTGTCAAGATTGAGTTTATCTACAACCACTATATGGAAATGCTTTCAAAGGGCAAACCTCCACTCCTTGATGATGTCGTTGATAGTATCATCAGTGATTTGGAAAGCGAACTTCCTGCAGAACTGAATGATATTGCAGATAAAATACATTCATGGGACTGGGTTAAAGACAGACTGATTCTTTCACTGTACAATACAGAGCTTCACAAAGAGTATCTAAAAGATAAAATTTACGATACGATTGATGACCTGGCTATTACCCCGCGAATCTGCGTTAATGTAAGCAATAATGGGATTGCAAGTACCCTGATTGACTATCATATGCTGAAAGACTGGGGAGTAGCAAGAGAAGATGTTATGCAGCAGGCAAAAATTTCTTCTCCGCAGCTACTTCCACTATCTATCACCGATGCAAGAAGCCTGCTTTTTGGATTTCCTAGCAGTAGTATTATTGATATCAACACTCAGAAAATCAGTGATGTGATAAGTGCACCTGGAATGTATGCTCTCACCACAAGCATGAAAACGTCAGGGGCCTCAATATTCTACGAAGGAGTACTGGATGAACTCTCAGATATTTTTGGAGGGTTTTTCTTTATCATTCCATCAAGCCTCTGTGAGGTTATAGTCATACCGGGAGATAAGGCTATGTCGCCAGAAGAACTTTCAGAAATGATAAAAAGTGTCAACAGCAGTAATGACATTGTTAAACCGGAAGAAATACTTGCTAATCATGGTTATGTGTATAATCATGGCAAGGTTTCTGCTTACGTCTAATACATATTGTTTTTACATTTTTTTCTTAAGCCCGATTTATTCGGGCTTATTTTTTTTGTGAAATTTCGCATATTGTAATTGTATAAAAAAAGTAAAAGGAGTACAGATATGCAGACAATAAAGATAAACCCAGAAGCAAAAAAAAATATCTCTTGGATTCTACTAATAACATTACTCGCAACAGTAGTTCTGATTGTACTGGATGTTAAGTATTACAATAGATACGCTGATTTCCAAACCGTAGATGCAATTATTTCCGATGTAACACGTCATGTAACAAAGTCTCCATCCTCAAGGAACCGGACTTCATACACAAATTCTATAACATACGAATACAAAGCCGCAGGAAAGACGTATACGGCAACGCGAAGAGAATTTACCAGGATTGGTAAAACCGAAGGTGAAAAAGTATCTATAAAATACAACCCAGACCACCCAGAAGAAATACAGCAGACGTACACTCAAAGCATGTGTATGATAATCACTGCGTTACTATTATTTGGCGATTGGTTTTTATGGATGTGTGTGAGACAAATGCAAAAAGAAAAAGAAGAGAAGGAGATGCGGGGAGAGATTTAAAAGATTTCTGGATACAAAAAAAATGACAATGCATTCTATAATGCATTGTCATTTTTTTTGTATAAGTTAACATGCCAAGTCGGAGCAAAGCCCATCAGGATTACCTAAATAAGTCTGCAAGAATCTGATTTGCTGTTTTATTCATATATCCGTTTGGGTCAGCAAGAGTGGAGCGGTTCCATCTCAAATACTTTCCATTCCTAATGTAGTTGCCGCTTGTCGTGTGGTAATTATATTTTGTATAACCGGAATACCTTGACATATATTTTCTGGCTAAAGCAACGGCCTCGCTATCGTAATTTCCTCCAGGCGTGCTAGTGCCAGAAATCTGACATCCCGCCTGCGGAGTGGAATGCACTATCACGACGCTTTTATCAGAGCACTGTCCGATGACTATCCACGTATGTCCGTTATTATAGCCCACATCACCAGGCTTTAAAGTCCAATTGCTAGATACAAGGTCACTTTGGTCTAAAACCTGCCCCCATCCAAGAGAACGATAATACGACCCGACTTCTGCTGCAACTACGGTATAGCCATATCCGACGCCGGAACGCTGCTGCATAACCTGGTATGCGGCCCATCCAACAAACCCGGAACAATCAAGCCCTTTTGCGCGGTTCCCATCAGATAAATCACGATAATCATTATAGTCATAGCTACTGTCTTGGCTGTTGTACCATTGCTGCCAACGAGGGCTTAGGCCTTTTCTGGTTGAATCATTCCAGCCTCCTCCCCATACATAAAGGGCTTTTCCGACAGGCTGCAATGCGCCAAGAAGATAATTTTTTATTGTTTTAGATGATGAGGGGTTTACTGTATGCGAACCGGTATCTGTATTGACAGTGAGAATTCCGTTACTGTTAAATGAATATACCTTTCCATTTATGGTTTTTGAACCAATAACCATCTGACCATTTGTGTTAAAGTAACGTTTATTTCCATTTGTGTCTGTAATCCACCCTGAAGCCATAACTCCGGTTTTGGTGTAAAAATAATAATATGGGTTGCCAACCCTTTTGAGACCAATATACATGACTCCATCAGATGTACTGAAATAACGCTTGTTCTTCTTTCTGTCCTGCATCCAGCCCGTTGCCATGACTCCTTTCCCCTTAGTAAAATATCTATAATTTCCTTTATGGTCCTTGAGCCAGCCAGTAGCAAGAATGCCAGATGGCTTATACAAGTAATACTTTTTGCCATTTATCGTCATCCATCCTGTTTTCATATAACCTGTTGACGGGTCAAAATATCGTTTTTGGCCTTTTGAATTCTTTATCCATCCAGTGACCATTACTCCTGATTTACTTGTAAAATAGCGTTTTTTGCCAGTATTATCCTTTGCCCAGCCTTTTATCTGTGCACCTGTTTTTGTGTTGAAATAATACTTTTTACCATTGAGAGTCAGCCATCCCTTTACCTTAGTCCCGTTTCTAACATAATATGTTTGTCTGCCAGATGTCACAAACCCATTTTTCTTTGTAGCCGCCTGAGCGGATGTCGTAGTGAATATTGTGATGATTGATACAAATAAAAGCATGACTAAGAACTGCATGCCTCTTTTCTTGTATGGTTCCATCGTGTCCTCCTTTAATCTGTAGTCTTTTGTCTTCAATAATTAATATGTAAAATATCTGTAATAATTTAACGCAAAAATAATATTTTGTAAAAAAAGGCACCCCGCAAATACGGAAAGCGCCTTTAAAGTGTTAGTCGTTAGCCAGAAAGTACAGTATTCCGACAGACGGCCATGGTTAATATATTACTGTCACCTGCAGGTAACTATATATAAACTGTCCTGCTTCTGTTTTGAGTAGAACTCTACATCACCAGAACAGAGAAGCCAAAAGCGGGACTCGGACCCGCGACCTGCTACTTACGAGATAGCTGCTCTGCCAGCTGAGCTATTTTGGCATTTGTATCCTTACTATTTTAATATGCCGAAAAAATAAAAATACGTAACACAAATTTGTAAAAAAACAAAAAAAATTGCAGGCCTCAAGAAGTAGGCCTGCGCAATTTAAGTTATATTATTTTTCTCGACTCGTCATTAATGTCTGCTGATGTTAATAGGTTTGTTTTAGCTTTACGGTCACGCGTAAGCCTTAAAGCATGTTTACTGATAGCCTCATCCAAAATGTTTCTTACTGTTCTTGCATTACCAAAATCTGCTTTATGAAGCTCAATTTTATAGCGTTCACGGAATTTTTCCATTCCTTCTTTACTGACTTTTAATCCAGCACCATTGGCCATCGATTTAAAAATCGCAGACGCTTCATCAACTGTATAATCCGGAAACTCCAGATAGTCTTTAATACGAGAACGGAACCCCGGGTTGGAAGAGAGCAATTCAGCCATTGGCTCCGTGTATCCAGCAAGAATTAAAACAAACTTGCCACGCATATCTTCCATGAGTTTGATAAGAGTGTCAACCGCCTCATTTCCATACCCTTCAGCCATTGAATAAGCCTCATCAATAAATAAAACTCCACCCATAGCATATTTGACTAAGATTTCAGCCTTCATACCGCCTGCACCTGGCGCGGAGGCTTTCAAAAGGTTGCCATCAACCTCTATGCACTGATTTTTTTGGATGATTTTATTCTTATATAAAAAGCCTGTTAAAATCCTGGCAAATGTAGTCTTGCCGGTACCAGGGGCGCCATAAAAAACATAATGCGAGCTGAAGCCTTCCCCTTTTTTGCCCTGCTGCTTATCATAGTTTGCTCTTGCAACGATTTCCTCGATTTTTTCCTTAACGCAATCCATACCGGATAATGCAGCCATATCTCGCTCGGGATTTTTAGAGCCGGCATGCGTTGCTTTTCGGATTGTAGAATCGGGAAGAACACGGTTCATTTCCTCTTTACGCTGTTTATCGTATTCTTTTCGTTCTTTGTCAGAAAGCTTAAAATAGTCAAAACTGCTTGTCATACCGAACGCGTCAACGTTTTTGTTGTATTTTGATTTTTCATACCATGTGTTGCATGTTTTAAATGCGACAACCCAGACAACACATACAATACAGACAACGACCATATTATCAGAAACGAAGCTGATTAGATTAAAGCCAGGACGCGTTGTAAGATAGTAGATGCCTCCACATGGAATTATGATAAGCAGAATCAATGATAAGAATGATAGCCAATATTTTATCGTTTTCATTTTTTTGTCTCCTTTAACTTATTTTTTGGGGTTTGCCAAATATTTTTGACTAATCCATAGCCGAAACTCGACACCAAATCTAGCTTCGCTGGCGAGTTATCAATTTCAATCTCTGCACTCAGCCTTACGGCTTCGCTTGACATTTGCTGCGCAAATTGATACCGAGCCGATACGGCGAGGTATCAAAGTTAGTCTCGGTTCTCCCGCCCGTCGATAATAATATGCAGAATTTTATCGCAAAAAGATATGTTTAATAAAAAAATAAAAAACGAACATATTTTCGCTTTTTTATTGTCTTAGTCCAGTCTATTGTTATTTAACTATGATATTATACACCCATAAATCAAGAACACATGTTCTGATTTTACTAAAAGATGGTAGCCGTAATAAAAATATGACAACAAATAGATTGAAAATAAGAGGTGATATATAGCGTTTTATTTTTATTTACGGCAATTTCCCACATCTACATCTGGAATCAAATCCTTACAATCGTATCGTGGAGACTCCAGAAACCCATCTTTTTATCATACAATCGCAACTAAAATAGTTGTCACAGAGGTTCATCCTGAATATACAGCCCGCCCGGCAAGCGAGTGTTTACCTCAAAATACTTTGGCTGCATATTCTTAGTGAATGTCTACTGATTTCCACAAACCATATTTTCAGGATTTTTTTTAATCCAGCATATTAAATTCGTAACAACAGTTTATACAAAGAAAAGGAGACAATGTTATGAATTTAATAAACGAAGAAGGATTTTCTCACCTTCATGTCCATACAGACTATAGTTTGCTTGATGGACTTGGAAACGTAAAAGATTACGTAGCACGTGCCAAAGAACTTGGTATGAATGCATTGGCTTTCACAGACCATGGCACAATGGCCGGATTGGTAACTGCATATGACGAATGCAAGAAAGAAGGAATTAAATTTATCGGCGGTTTTGAGGCTTATGTTGCACCATATGGAAAAACCAGATTTGAAAAAAAAGGATTGGAAGGAAAGGCTTATAACCATCTGATTATCTTATTTAAAAATGAAATTGGTTATAAAAATGGTTGCATCCTGCTGACGAGAAGCCATACAGAAGGATTTTATTACAAACCACGTATTGATTTCGATTTACTTAAAGAGCACAGTGAAGGCCTTGTTGTAATGTCTGCCTGCCTTGCAGGAGCAGTCCCGCAGGCCATCGTAAAAGGTGACGTTGAACTGGCAAAAAGAATCATCATGGAATATAAAGAGGTATTCGGTGAGGATTACTACCTGGAAATCCAGGACCATGGAATTCCTGATGAAAGAACAGTAATCACTGAACTACTAAAGCTGTCAAAAGAATGTGGGGTAAAACTTATCGCCACAAATGACTGCCATTACGTTAACAAAGAAGACAAAGAGGCTCATAACTGGCTACTTTGTATGCAGATGGACAAGAAAATTAATGAGGATAACCGAATGGTTAACTCCGGAGATTATTATTTGAAATCAAAAGAGGAGATGCTTGAACTTTTCCCTTATTGCGCAGAAGCAATTTACAATACACAAGAAGTCGTAAAAAAATGCAATTTTGAATTTGAATATGGACATTACCGAATGCCTAAAGTGCATGTCCCGGAAGAGTATAATAACGATTATTACGCATACCTGAAGGATGAAGCATGGAAAGGCTTTGAAGAAAGGTATCCTTTAGGCCATGTAAGAAGAGAAATTGCAAAAGACAGATTAAACTACGAGCTTGGAATTGTTAAGGAAATGGGATTTGCACAATACTTCCTTGATATCAGAAAGACAATCGTACATTCAAAGGACAATGGTATCCTTGTCGGACCTGGTAGAGGGTCTGGCGTTGGAAGCTGTATGAATTATTGTCTGAGAATTACAGACCTTGACCCATTGCAGTATGACCTTCTGTTTGAACGTTTTTTAAATCCGGAAAGAATATCGATGCCGGATATCGACACCGACTTCGAGTACCTTAGAAAAGATGACGTTATAGCGGCAGAAGCCGATGATTACGGTCATGACTGTTTTGCCAAAATTGAAACTTTTGGCACTATGCAGGCAAAAAATGTTTTAAAAGGATGCGCAAAAGTATCTGGAATTGAGAATCATGTTGCAGTTGGTAATAAACTGGCGAAATTTATCAATGAAAACCATGACTTAAAAACAGAATGGGGAATGAACCCAGAACTTCAGATATATGTGCACAGCGACCCACGACTTGAAAAAATATGGGAAATCGCACTAAAACTTGAAGGTGTAAAGAAGTCAGCCGGAACGCATGCTTGCGGACATATCCCGACACCGATTCCATGTGAACAGTTATTCCCATGCAGGGTTGATTCTGAATCTGGGCTGCTTGTTTGCGAATATGATATGAACCAGGCCGAGCATCTCGGAAATCTGAAAAAAGACCTCTTGATGCTGAGAAACCTGACAATTATTGACGCGGCACAAAGAGAAATCAAAAGAAGGACAGGAAAACAGATTCCACTCTGGACTAAGGAAATCCTAAACGATAAAAAAGCACTGAAAATGATTTCCGATGGAGACACAAACGGTGTATTTCAGCTAGAGTCTGATGGAATGAAAAAATTCATGAGACAATTACAGCCTGACTGCTTTGAGGATATCATCGCGGGAGTTGCCCTTTATAGACCAGGTCCTATGGATTATATTCCGGAATATATCAGAAATAAGCATAATCCGAAAGGAATTGTGTATGATACACCAGAATTAAAATCAATTCTTGAATCTACATATGGAATCATCGTTTATCAGGAGCAGGTCATGCTAATCGTGCAAAAACTGGCCGGATTCTCAATGGGCCGTGCCGATGTAGTGCGTAAGGCAATGGGAAAAAAGAAACAGGAAATCATGGACCAGGAGGGACCACACTTTATTTGTGGTGATGAAAAACTTGGTATTGATGGCTGTGCAAAAAGAGGAATCTCTAAAGCAGTCGCGACAAAAATCTGGGACCAGATGGTTGATTTTGCGAAGTACGCTTTCAATAAAAGTCACGCTGCAGCATATGCTGCAATCAGCTTGCAGACGGCCTTCTTGAAAGCGAATTACCCTCTTGAATTTGCAATGGGTCTTTTAACATCTGTTATGGATAACTCCGATAAGTTGATGAAATATGTTAATGCCTATCGTCTGGCGGGGACAAAGATTTTACCACCAGATGTTCAGAAATCGCAGTATGGTTTCTCCATTGAAACAGATGAAAATGGCGTAGAATGTATCCGTTTTGGCTTGTTCGCAATTAAAAAAGTTGGAGACGGCATTGCAAAGAGCATTCCAGCAGAGAGAACGGCTAAGCCATATACATCATTATATGATTTCATCGAAAGACATTCAGATGCGAATAAGGATGTTTTTGAAAATCTAGCCGCATCAGGTGCACTGGATTCATTTGGATATACACGACATACTTTGATTGAAGGCATCGGAAGCATGGTTGCCGCTATCAAGAAAGCAAACAAATCAAAAGACGAGAATCAACTTACTCTGTTTGATTTCGGGCTTGAAACAGACAAGGGGGTATACGACCTTCCAGAACTTCCGGAACTTGAATATCTTGAACTTTGCAGAAAAGAAAAAGAGTCCACTGGAATGTATGTAACAAAACATCCGGCCTCCTGTATCGTTGACATTACGAAGAAGCATGGTGCAGTAGATATTGCTGATATTACCAGAGAAGATTCTTTAATTAATGAAAATGAAGAAGTTTATATTGGAGGAGTCATTACGGGCATCAAAAAGAAAATCACCCGAAATGGAAACATCATGATGATTTTGGATGTTGAAGATACAACCGGACATATCGATGTACTGCTGTTTGAATACGGAATTCAGAAATATCAGTCAGAATTAAAAGAAGACGGACTTGTATTTATCAAGGGAAAGGTCAGAGGAACTGGCGAAAACAGCTCTCTAATCCTTCAGACAGCCAATGCATTAAAAGATGTATCTTCAACGCTTTGGATTGGAACAGACGATGCTTCGCTGAATAACCTCAGGCACACAGCAAAAAATTTCATGAAAAATAATCCTGGAATAGGTGACTATTTGAGAATCGCGTCTAAAACATCAAAAAGACAGGAATTTCTCGGAGACATTGCTATCAACGATGAGCTACTCCAGAAGGCCAGAATCCAGTTTGGAAGCGAAAATATAATAGTAAGGAAAAACAAAAAATAAATTCATAGATAGATATATGGCGGCTGCTGTAAGCAGGCAGCTGCTATTTTTACGCCTATTTTTTGACGGCCAATCGTTATTTTATCTGTTAAATTCTGCATTTTGTAATTAGAAACAATTTACAGAAGAGCAGGGATGATAAAAGATGAGCGGAAATTGGGTATTAAAAGTATACATAAAAGAAAATACACCAAAACGAATAAGCAAAATGGTGCAGAAAAAAAATACAAAATATAAGAAAAACTGTTGTGTAAACAATTATATAGATAAGCCCAAAAAAATAATCAAAAAGTTGAAACTGGCAGGCGTGAGGTATGAATGCTACCGAGTTGAATATGAGCGTGCCTCCAATTATCGCCAGGTGTTTTTTTCAAGGACATCTGGACCATACCGATGCAGATATTGCAACAAGAGACTATCAAAAAAGAATGTATTTGTAGACCATATCATCCCCGTCGCGAAAACACAAAAAAACGCAATAGCAAGAATACTGTTGTCCATGAAAGGATGCAGCAGCGTCAATGATATAAAAAACCTGGCGCCAGCATGCCGAAACTGCAACCTAAAAAAATCAGACAAAATGGGCATGTGGGTATTCAGAGGATGGCTTGGAAGGTACCGTACATACTGGGTTGTATTGAATATCATAAAAGCTTTAAGCGTTTTACTGATGATATTAGGAATATTGTATATCTTTGGAATATTTACGAAGTTCTGACAGCTCAGCAGAGAACGCTGAGCCAGTGACTGATAGTAAATCTACTTACCGAAGAGCATAAAAAAGGAAACACACTTATCGTGCGTTTCCTGCTGGTAATTTTATTTAATATTACCTCCTTTCAAAGTATCGCTTAAGTTTTCCGACTCTGTCACGGCAGAAACAGAATATGAGTGACTCGCTCTAGGAACGGAATTTCCATATACAGGTGTTTTCATCAGGTTTGTCATAAAAATAAATGTACAGATAAAAACCAGGATACCTCCTAAAACAAATAATGCCTTGCTCGATGCATTGCTGCGATACTCTTTCATCATTTAGTATCTCCTTTCTTTGTACTGATTAATATTGACATACATAAAATGATAGACCGAAAAAAAAATAAAAAAATTTTTCAAAAAAAATCCGCAAAAAAACAAAAACACATAAAAAAGTACGCATATTACTTTGGCGAGAGGAGGAGACCGCCTTCTAAAAGTAAAACCTGGGAGAATCTTACGCTCCCCCGACACAAGTATTGGGACAAAAACACGATTGCATTTTAAGAAAGAGGTGTAGATGTTTATGGGAAATAAAACATATCAGAACTATATGAGTGACGCAGACATCATCGAGGTGTACAAAAAAGACCGAAAAGCAGGAAATGAAAAGATGATTGAAAAGTACCGAGACTATATTTATTATGTAATCAAAAAATACTATCCAACATTCCATAACGAAACTCCTGATATGTTCCAGCACGGAGCAATTGGTATGATGAATGCCATGACAAGTTATGATGCCAGCAAAGGAGCGTTTACGACACACTGCACACCTTATATAAAGAAAGAAATCAGTAAATACGTGCGATTCATGGCTTCCGAGTCTTCAGAATATTTTGCTTCATTACATACTGCCGTGGAACGCGCAAAGACAAAGATTGAAACAAATGGCCAGGAAGTGACCGTAGAGAATATCGCAGAAGCAACCGGGCTTAGTCATAAAATAGCCAAAAGAGAGCTTAAAGTAGACCACACGAAAGTATCTTATGAAGTGCTGGCAGAGGTCGGCACCAGCATGTCCCTGACGGATGATTTTATTGTGGATGACATCCTGTCTGGAATCCCTCCGGAAAGCAGCTGTGTGATTAAGATGAAGGTTGTAGACGGTCTTCCGTTTACAACTATTGCAAAGCAGCTCGGAAAAACTGTTTTCCGGGTAAGACAGGATTATCATGACGGGATTGGGATGCTGAGGGAGAAGATGGCGTGTTGATGGAGGGATAAAAAAACAAAACATAAACATCGATTTATCAAATAATGAACAAAAAAGGAAGAGGGGAAGAAGAAAGGTAAGAAGAAGAAAAGGAAAGAAAAGAAAGAGATGAGGAGATGAGACAGGTAAGGTAAGGGCTGCCGCCACAAAAGCATTTGTGGCGGCAGCCCTTTGTTGTTTGATGTGTTAATTTTATATTTTTGTGTAGGTGTCGGCGACGTTGGAGGGGAAATTCGCTGTATTATAGTTTCCGTTGAAGGTTTCACCGGCGGTGTTCTGCCAGGTGCCGGAGAGATAATAACCCGTGCCAATAAATTTGAAAGTGGTGCCAGTGGTGAGGCTGGTGAGACCAGAGCAGCCAGCGAACATGTCCCTCATATCCGTCACATTCTGCGTATCCAGCGGAGTCAAATCCAGACTTGTCAGGCCAGAGCAGCCGTAGAACATACTCCACATGTTCGTTACTTTCTGTGTATCCAGCGGAGTTAAATCCAGGCTAGTCAGGCCGGAGCAGTATTGGAACATTCCTCTCATATACGTCACATTCTGTGTATCCAGTGGAGATAAATCCAGGCTTTTCAGGCTGAAACAGCCGTTAAACATCCATTGCATATTTGTTACATTCTGCGTATCCAGTGGAGACAAATCCAGGCTTTTCAGGCCGGAGCAGTCATGGAACATGCCACTCATATCCGTCACCTTCTGTGTATCCAGCGGAGTCAAATCCAAGTTCGTGAGGCCGGAGCAGAGTCCGAATAGGTCTCTCATATTTGTCACGTTCTGTGTATCCAGCGGCGTCAAATCCAGGTTTGTCAGACCAGAGCAGCTGGAAAACATAAAGCTCATTCTCGTCACATTCTGCGTATCCAGTGGCGATAAATCCAGACTGGTGAGGCCTGAGCAGTCGGATAACATACTCATCATATCCGTCACATTTTGCGTATCCAGCATCTTTAAATCAATTTTTTGAAGTTTATTTCTATTATAAAACATATATCTACTGTCTTTTGCAGCCTGTACTTTTACACCTGGAACCTGTGCAGACACTTTCATGACCGTCCCAACATCATCATCCAGCCATGCAACAACGCCGCTATCTCCGTCCGCATCAACATCAATGACTTCTTTCGTTTTTGGCTTTGCTTCATCGGTAAAGATAACTTCGGTCACGGTATCTGGAATTAAATAATTGAAATCATTATATTTTTTTTGATAGTCGTCAGTATACCCTTTAATCTCAAACGTCATCTCTTTCGCCCACAAATCCAAATCCCCGGTCAGCTTGCCCTGCGGTATGCCATCATCAGAAATTATTACTCTGCTCTTACATGCCTCATCACTGTACCATCCAACTCCAGTCCCTACTGCTTCCTTATAACTCCCCTCCACAATCTGCCCGGAAGAGTTATAAACCACCATATTCTCATCGGTCCCGTCTGCGAACTTCAGCCCGTTCCCGTGAAACGTAACTGTATATCCTTTTGTGCTTTTACTCGGCTTTTCGGTGCTTAAATACATATCCGGGATTTCACGCTCTGCATTGGTCAGCCCGTCATCCCATTTCTTGGTGATGGTCACGGTACCGGTCGTCTTGTTATCCTTGAATTCATAGATGCCTTCTCCATTCTCCGCGCCAGCTTCAGCATCGCCCTCTTTACCGTCCGCTTCGCCTGTCTTGCCTACGCCATCTTCGCTCCTGGTACCCTCCCCCCGAATATTCTGACTATTCTGATTACTTGCATCTGCGGCATAAGCCTCAACCACTAGCCCATGCCCGCTTCCAGGCATCACCGCCACGCCGGCCATCACCGCCGCCGCCAGTGCTATCCCGGTGGCCATTTTCTCAAACATACATCTGTTTCTCATTTTCTTCCTCCTTCTGAATCAATCTGTATACACTTAATATGCAAAAAATAGAAATAAGCATATACAAAAATAAGATTATTTTTTTCTTACTTCAGATTTTGCATTTTGTAAATAGTAAATACAGGAAATAGAACAAAGGAGGTTTTATTTATGATTTTCGAAAAAGAAGAGCGTTTGGCTCACAAATTGGAAGACAATAAAAATAACAAAATAGATGCTTTAAAAAATGAACTATCAGAACGGCTTAAGGAATTGTCATTAAAAGAACCAGAAGAACAGCAGGCATACATTAATAACTTATATCGTGGCTTATCTCAGGCTGGAACCGATAAACTTAACAAAGTGCTGGACTTATATAACAAAGAAGCAGGCAGTGTTCTGAAAACTCATGATGAAGTAATGGATGGATACCAACAGACCGTACATGAAACTGTGGCATTATTAAATAAATACGGAACTGAATTTGGAAAAACAAAAGAGACTGATGACTTTATAAAATCGCAATTTGCAGAATTGATGAGTAATGTAAAGAAGTCAGATTTGCAGGATGTTATTGACTCAATCGGCCGTGAGATGGAAAAAGAAACAGAGAAGCAAGGCTATGAATCTGATATAGATAAAGCAAAAAAAATGGTCTTAAATAATATCGTAAAAGAATACGGAACAGATAACAATGTAAGGCTATTTGTGTCAAATCCGGTTAAGGCAGAAACAATCGCAGAGGACCTTATAAAAATACTGCAAGACGGAGATAGAAGAGCCAAAGGACTTTCAGACGAAGAGCAGGCACAAACGAAAGTACAGACAATCACAGACTTTAAGTTTGCCATACTGGAAACGGAAAAAGTATCGAATCCGGCTGATTTTCAATCAGCAATAAATATCCTTGACAAACAACTTGATTTTGAGGGCCGCAAAGCGCTGGACTCTGCAATCAAACACAATAACAAAACAAATCAAAATAAATACGAAACACATAGAATTAAATTAACCGAAAAGGAAAAAGATTCATCGTGGCAAAAGTTTGAAGACAGCAGCCGTATGAACCGCCGGTTAAAAGAAATGCAAGACAGCCTAAAAGAATGGAAAAAGAACCTTGAAAGGCCGAAAGATAAGTACGATACGGGATTCATCAATTTCGCCCTTCGTACACTAACAAACCTTGAAAACTTGATTACAGAAGCGGTGACATTTATAGCGGATTCAATAGCGTATCATACACCTTCTAATACAGCAGACAAAGATAAAAAAGAAGAAGAAAAACAGCCTGAGCATGATGCTTCCGAATCTCCATTTTATGGAATAATGAAAGAGGCTTATAAAACAAAAGGTATCACACAGGCCTGCTTGATGACTTCAGGAATACTCACGAAAGAAGAAGCAGAGAATATCTTTGTTATGGACGTTTCATATATCAGGGCACAAGGAAAAGAAACACAGAAAGAGTTGTTTGATAATTACGTGCAAGGGCTCACGCAGGCTATGGGTGCTTCTGAAGATAAGGTAAGTGAAGAAGTAAAAGTACAGCTGCAGTCATTTATTGCAAAATATGAAGCAGGACAATATGAAGCAGATATTGAAAAAAACATTAAAGACGGATGCTCCTGGGATAAGGTGTATAAATTTGAAGAATGGAACAAAAGGGCTGAGCAGGCTGAAAAGGCTTTCAATACAGAAGTAAAAAGTAAAGAGGTAAAAAGGGAGGAAAAAGAAGTTCCTGACAAACCAGAATCCTCCGGCTTCCGAAATTACGCAGATGGATGTTATAAAATTGCTATGGATGTAGTAAGAAAAACAATAAATAAAGAATATCCAAATGCGGATGCAGCAGTCAAAGACATGCACGACCGAATAGAGTCATTCAAGGCTGAATCAAATATGAGGGATAACCAAGTCGTAAGATACTCCAGGCTAACAAATATCCTGGCGGACGAACTTGCCGCACGGAACGTGACCAAAGAGGCCAGAGATATTATGTCAAAAATATCTGAAGGCTGCGAAAAAACAACTGGTGTGGACCGGGCGATGGACTTACTGAAGGCATCTATGCAGGAAAGCAAGGGAGAAATACGTCAGGTTTTTCATGAGTATTTAGAGAATACACTTGGAAAGATGAGTACTGAAAAAGAAAAGCAAGAGTTTATTACGAAGATGGCTGAAAAAATTCCACTAAGTTACGACAAAGGCTCTTTTGGATATAAGCAGCAGTTCATCTTAGCAAATGAAGCCAGGGAATTTGGCTTAAGGGCAGAAGGTAAAAAAGGCTTAAGTAACAACAATGACGTAAGGCGGGTTGCCGGCTATGTGGCAGATTTATATAAGAAACAGGCCAACGGAGAGAAAGGCGTCTCTGCCTATAAGGCATATGTTGCGTTGTGTGAGCGGTGTAGCACTACTGAAGAAAAAGACCTGGTAAAAAACACCGTGCGTGAGAAATTAAGCAGAGAGACATACGCCCTGACGGCAATGACGAAAGATATTATTCGATATGAAAAAGAGTATATGCAAGATGTGCAAGACTTGAACAAAGTAATAAAAGACAATACCCGAAATGATTCGGTGATAACTCCCCGGCCGGAAGCCGGAGCCGTTACCAGATTAAAAATGAACTTACGTTCACCTTCACCAAGCCCGCAAGGGCTGACAAACGACGACGGAGTCGGAGTGCAGAGCGTGGACGGGGTCCCGTACACGTCCAGCAATCTCAGAACCGACGGACAACCGGAGGTTGGCCGCGGCCTCCCGTCCATCGATGGCGCTGGTGAACTTGGCGCATTCGAAAAAAAAGCCAAAGAAGACATGGAAAATATTACGACAATCAATGCGGACCAAGAAAAAATGCAGCAAAGGATAGAACCGATAGCAGTACAAATGGCAGATGATTTTAACAGGTGCATTGATGGCAGCAAAGAGCAGTTTGTCAACTGGTGCAGTGGCCGGTCGTATGAAGAAATAAAAACCGCCATTGACGTTATAGACAAGAGCATGGTAAGTCCGTCCGGAAGCGTTGACTTTGCGAATGCCATAGACACCGTTTCAAAAGACGTGGATGGCATCGGACAGAAGGATATCCCGAATAGTAATGCTATTATTAACGATATAGATATTGAGTTTGGTGATTTTGATATGGATTTTGACGAACGGTAAATATATATACCTGCGCGCAGAAAAACACTGCGCGCTTTTTTTGTTTCCCTAAAATCTAGCATATTAGCGAAGTAGATTAAAGATAAGAAAGGAAGCAAGAAAAATGACAACAACAAGATTTAAAAAGAAAGCAACAGGATTAATTACAGTATTTTTTGCAGTGGCAGGTCTTTGCCTGAGCCCGTTGAATGTACTGGCAGCAGATGTGGGCACACCCGACGAAGAGACTTATTACAGCATTGTAGTCCCTGACGGAAATGTCAGTCAGGAATCAGTCGACAGAGCAAATGAACTGTTAAACACATTGCCTGAAGGCTTACTTGAAAACTTTGTAAACGACGGCTGGTCTATCTATGTTACAGATAAGGATATTGATTCGACGTTCTTTGGCGGTCAGTATGGTTCCGTAATGGGTGCTACTTTAGAAGACTTAAGCGCTATCTATATAGAGCAACGAAGTAAAGCAATAGAGGAATCAACAATACATGAGTTCGGGCATTACGTAGATGATACCGAAGGATATCTGAGTGATACGCCTGAATTTGCACAGATTTACAATGCTGAAAGCGCAGCATTTGTAAATACATTTAACATTAATTTTTATTATGACGTTCACGAGTTTTGGGCAGATGGTTTCTATCGTTACTATGACGGTGAGAGGGAAGCCCTGCAGCGTTCTTGCCCTCAGCTGTATGCCTATATAGAAAACACTGTTAATTCGTTGTGCTAGCAAGTCATATAGAAGATGATGGATTTTACCATCATCTTTTTTTTATTTTTTTTCGCAAAAATATCACCTTTATATTTTTTTTCGTCATATTAATATAGAACGAAAGTCACAGACAGACATAACTGTCCGACGATAAAAAAAATAAATGAGAAAAGGAGATTAAACAAAATGGAACTCCCATTAAGAATCAAGTATTTTGATAAAAATATTGAAAAACTAAAAAAAACAGAGAAAGGAGACTGGATTGACTTAAGAAGCGCGATTGATATTTCATTAAAAAAAGGAGATTTTGCGCTTATCCCTCTTGGAGTCGGAATGGTCCTTCCTGACGGATATGAAGCACACATTGTACCAAGGTCAAGCACATTCAAGAACTGGAAAATCATCCAGACGAACAGCGTAGGAATCATAGATAATTCATACAGCGGAGAAAATGACCAGTGGATGATGCCGGTATATGCGGTCGAAGATACAAAAATCAAGAAGAATGACCGTATCTGTCAATTCAGGATTTTAGAGAAGATGCCTGTCCTTGAAATCCAGGAGGTAGAACACCTAAACGATGTATCCCGCGGTGGATTTGGAAGCACAGGAAAAAATTAAGAAAAAAAAGGAGATAAAATTATGGCTTATAAAACCCCAGAACAGATGGTAAACCTGATTATTGAAGAAAATCTTTTAACAGACGCTTGCATGACGATTATCGATGGCAGGAACGAGTATGGATTCCATGCAGTAGAGATTCCGCCGGATAGCATCAGACCGATTGGAAGGAACCGCGTGAACGTCTTGCTTAATGACAGTGGAAAAAATATTTCCGTTCCAGTAACACTTCCAGATACAGATAAAGAATACAGCCTTTGGCTAATGAGTTTCATTGAAGGAAAATACGAGGTTATTTGCGTCCAGCACGACCCAAGCAGCGAAAGTAAGACCGAAATGAAAAAGAAAGAATACCTGTCAGTCATTGCATTCTTTCTTGACCATTATAAAATCGGAACAAGAACAAAACTTCTTGGTGTTCTCAAGAACGGCTACGCTATGTTGAAAAAAGAAATCGGTGACAACAATGCATATGACCTGCTGCGTGATTATATGAACGAAAGTCTTGTTGTGCAGCGTGCAGAAGAGATGCCTGATAAGTATGGCGTTCGTTTCAAATTCCATCTTAACGATTAATTTTAATCTGGTAACGAACCTAGCAGAGTCAATAGGCCTATTGAAAGAAGCAGGCGCAGGCCGGCTAAGTGATACGCCGGCCTTAAAACAATCTATAAGGAGGAAATGCTATGTATTCACAGCTTTCAAATTTATTTGCTGGAATGGCAGTAATTTTTGTGGTATTGATTGCTTACTTTATTGCTTCACTTATTGCAAATTATATGCTGCTTGGCAAGATTGGCAGAAAAAAGTGGCCAGGACTTATTCCTTACGTGAACGACTATTTTTTGTTTGATTCATTTTGGAATAATAAAGTATTTGCAGCATGGATTGTTATGTACATATTAACCGTTTTGTGCGTCAAAAGCAACAATCATACGCTTGTCATTATTGGAATGATATTATCAATCTGTAACTTCATTCTGAGCATCATGCTGTACAGCAGAATAAGCAAGGCTTTTGGGAAAGGGACTTTATATACACTCGGTTTAATTATCGTCTATCCGGTATTTGCTATTATCCTTGCTTGCAAAGGCGAATTAACAAAGGATTTCTCAAACGAGTTATCCACGAAGATGTCAGAAAGACATGCTGAAAAATAAGAAAAAACAGGAGGTGATAGTATGTTTTGCAAAAATTGCGGAAAAGAGATTGATGACAAAGCGGCAGTCTGCCCGCATTGTGGAGTAGCACAGAACGAACAGCAGCCAATTGACGACAGTGGAAGCATTGGGTGGGGCGTCCTCGGATGCTGTATTCCTGTTGTTGGCCTTATCCTTTTTCTTGTTTGGCATGACACAAAGCCAAAGAATGCAAAGGCCGCTGGAATTGGAGCTTTAGTATCTGTCGGCATTGTAATACTGTGGTATATACTTGTCGCAGTGGTTGGAATTGGTGTAGGCCTTGGCTCTGCATCGTTTTAATGATTTTCAGTAACCTGATTAAGCAGCACAAGCCCTGCATTTCATGCAGGGCTTGGTTTTTTTTGTAGAAAGGAGAGGGCAGGATAGATTAAGTTCTGCGATAATGATAATATATATGGGTAACAACACGCTGAGCAGATGGCTGCCAATTATATTCGGATGCCATCAAAAACCTGAAAGGTCATTTTTTTACCACGGAAAGCAATTCCCTCTATGCGCCAGATGCACCGGCGAATTGGTGGGAATATCGTCTGGCGTCATATTATTCTGGTTTTGGAAGCCATGCCTTGCAATATCTGTCTCAATCATGATTCCTATGCTGATTGACGGATTTGTGCAACGGCTGACGCCATATGAAAGCACAAACGCAAGGCGTTTCATTACAGGTTTCTTGTTTGGATTGGGTCTTGCATCAATGTTTTTGGTGTCTGTATCGTCTACGTTCGCAAACGGATACAGGTACGGACTTGAAATTGGAAAAAATATAAAAAAATAAAAGATACAAAAAAGGCCGGAAAAATCCGGCCAGAAATGCTACGTCAAGGTTCAGAAAACCATATCGTATCTCGATTTTCGTCTTACAGCCTGAATGATGTCTTTGAGCTGTCTTCGTCCATCATACTTAAAATATATGCAGAAACAGATGTAGCGTTAATCTTATTCGCTTCTTTTAATGTATTTTTAAGTGCATTTTTCGTCATCAATCCGGTTTTGATAAATCCAATCAGAGCCTCTTCCTTACCATCTTTTAATAAACGTTTAGAAATTGAAGTACTGACACGTTTAAGATATGATGCAATTCCTGAATCTTTCGTGTACTGATATATCTGAATCGCGATATTTTGTTTTACGTCTGAAGCAACTCCCATTTCGTATGTATGCCCGGCGAATTCATCGCTGTAGCCATAAACAGAAATCTCACTGCTGACTTTATTAATGCCTTCGTTTGTCATATATTTGGGAAGATATAAGTCCCCTTCTCCTTCATATTCAATCTTGACAATATCTGATAACTTTTCAGCATTTGATTCTAAAGACGGGTCTTTCGTAACAGCACAGATTAGTCCAAATGGATTACCTCCTTTTGCAATCTTGATGTCTTTAACTTCGCTCATAGCGCTTACACCAATCCGTTCCACTGTCGCAGGTATCGATAACCTTTCCACCTTTGTATCAACAAAAGCCAGTTCGCCGATAGATATAAGCCCATTATGAAATATGATTTCTTTGAGGTTACGGCAATTCAGGAACAATCTGTTTCCAATAGACTCAACCTGTGATGGGATATCTGCTTTTTCAATTGAGGCACAACTCCTAAAAATATTACTTGAAGATTCAGAACCGATATGCCGAATTCCATGACCAAAATCAATATTTGCGAGGTTCTCACAGCAGTCAAAAGCAAATGGACCTATTTCCTTTAATGAATCCGGGAATTTTATAGCTGAAATGTGACTTTTTGAAAATGCTTTTTCGCATATATATTCTGTACCGTCCGGTATATCTACTGTACCGTCCTTTCCACGCGGACAAAGAATCAGCGATTTTCCATCCTTGGAATAAAGGATACCATCAACGGTTTTATAATATGGATTCTCTTTATTTATGTGAAATGCAGTGAACTACTCGGCAATTAAATTACCGAGCATCTGATGTGCGGAGCCTGGGCCCCGTAGATTCAGGGTGGGTCCATA
>NZ_JBDGAB010000047.1:0-29109 GCF_040910705.1 Blautia sp. RTP21359st1_E11_RTP21359_211015 | reverse complement strand
CTTTAAATGTAAAGAAATTTTCGAGAATCGTATGTGTTTCACTGTTTAGTTATCAAGGTTTGTTGTGTCTGTCTCTCGGACAGCTTGTTCATTTTATCTCATTCTCAACTGCTTGTCAAGAACTTTTTTTAATTTTTTTGAAGTATTTAGTCTTCAAAAAAATCAAAACGGAGAAGGAGGGATTTGAACCCTCGCGCCGCGTTAACGACCTACTCCCTTTCCAGGGGAGCCCCTTCGGCCAGCTTGGGTACTTCTCCAAATTGCCCTACTTACTAAGTAGTTCCGATATTTATCTCTGCCGTTCTCAGCGACAGGTGATATTATATCTCGTATCTTTTATGTTGTCAAGTACTTTTTTAACTTTTTTAAAAAGTTTTTATTCTGTATTTGACAAACGGAGAGAGTGGGATTCGAACCCACGCGCCCTTGCGGACAAACGGTTTTCAAGACCGCCTCGTTATGACCACTTCGATATCTCTCCATATAATGTTTTTCAACATTTTTTGTGCTGTTTTGTCAGCGCATGTTGTATTCTATCATCAAATATCTCCCCTGTCAATAACAAATTTGATATTTTTTTCAAAAAATTGGACATATAGCTTCAATTTCTGCTATATGTCCATATTTACCGGGATTTTCACCCTGTTCTACTCTCTGTTCTACTCTCTATTCTACTCTCTGTTTTCCTTCAAAAATGCCTCCGCAACCACCAGATCTTCCGGTGTTGTGATCTTGATATTGCGATAAGAACCTTCTGAAAAGCGGATCTTCACCCCGGTCTCATGTTCTGCAACCATGGCATCATCTGTAATTCCTGTCATTTCCTTCTGCCGAATGCTGGTATATGCGCCATAGATCAGTGGGTACTGAAAGATCTGCGGAGTCTGGACGATCCATACACTGCTGCGATCCGGAGTTTCACTGACATTCCCATCCTCATCTGCGATCTTAACTGTATCCTTGGAAGGCATGCCTGTAACACTGGCACCTGTCTGTGCTGCTGCCATAAGTCCTCTTTCAATGATCCCATGATCAATAAATGGTCTGGCACCGTCATGGATCAGCACATACTCTGTGTCTTTACACGCACGAAGTCCTTCATAAACAGAATCGTACCGTTCTTTTCCGCCGGATACTACAGCAGAAATCTTTGTAAAACCATATTTTTCCACGATTTCTTCTTTGCACCAGAAAACATACTCCTCCCCTGTTACCAGGATCACATCCCTGATCAGCGGACTTTCCTGAAAACAGCGCAGAGAATAACAGAGCACCGGCATCCCGTCAAGCTCCATAAACTGCTTCTGTATTTTGCTGTGCATTCTCTTTCCCTGGCCTGCTGCCAGGACAATAGCTGTATTTCTGCACTCTCCCATGATCAATTACCCCGGATTCTTTTATCTTTCGCCAAGCTTCAGGTTCGGAACCGCATTCAGATCCCAGCTGTGGCGTGTTCCCCTGATATATTCATAGTAAGCTGCCACACCGATCATCGCTGCGTTATCCGTACAGAAGATCGGTGACGGACGGTAAAATTTGTATCCACGTTCTGTACATGCTTTTTCCATAGCAGTGCGAAGTGCTCCGTTGGAAGCAACACCTCCTGCAATGGCAACCTTTTTCATACCAAAATCAGCTGCTGCCTGCATGGTATGCTCTACCAGTACGTCAACAACCGCCTTCTGGAAGGATGCCGCGATATCTGCACGGTTTACTTCCTCACCTTTCATTTTTGCCCCGTTTAAATAATTAAGAACTGCGGACTTCACGCCGCTGAAGCTGAAATCATATGGATTTTCACCGATTTTTGCACGTGGAAACTCGATAGCGTCCGGATTTCCTTCCTTTGCCAGCTTATCGATCTTCGGTCCTCCCGGATATCCCAGCCCAATGGCACGTGCAACCTTATCAAATGCCTCACCTGCCGCATCGTCTCTGGTTCGGCCCAGGATCTCAAACTGGCCATAGTCCTTCACAATAACAAGATGGGTGTGTCCACCGGATACAATGGCACAGAGAAACGGCGGTTCCAGATCCGGATGCTCAATATAATTGGCAGAAACATGGCCTTCTATATGATGCACGCCTACCAGTGGCAGGTTTCTTGCATAGGCAATGGCCTTGGCTTCTGCCACACCTACAAGAAGTGCACCGACAAGCCCCGGTCCATAGGTTACACCGATAGCATCAATATCATCCAGAGTGACATTTGCCTCGTCCAGCGCTTCCTGGATGACCTGGTTGATCCTTTCTATATGATTTCTGGAGGCGATCTCCGGTACAACACCTCCGTACAGTTTATGGATCTCGATCTGTGAGGAAATCACGTTTGATAAGACAGTCCTTCCGTTTTTTACAACGGAGGCTGCCGTTTCATCACAGGAGCTCTCAATACCAAGAATTAATGTATCTTTCATTTTTTTCAGTCCTCTTCAAAATTCAGTTCCACACTCTTCCCGTCTTTTCCCGGCCATGCCTTCGGAAAGATCTCACGTACTGTATCCATGTAATCATCCGGACGTACCAGAGAAGGGCTGTAATGGGTCAGCCACATTTCCCCCACTTCCGCATCACGGGCAAGAGTGGCCGCTTCACGAAACGTCATGTGTTTGTAGCCTTTTGCCTTTTCGATCTTGTCATCTTCACCGTACATTCCCTCACAGATAAAAAGATCGGAATCTTTTGCATTACGTAAAATAGACTCTGTCGGTCTGGTATCTGTGGTATAGGTAAGCTTGATCCCTTTTCTTGGCGGACCAAGCACCATATCCGGTGTGTAGATCCTTCCTTCATCCTCCACAGTCTGTCCCTTCTGCAGCGGATTCCAGAATTTCAGCGGGATCTCATGTGCACTGGCACTGTCAGGAGAAAATTTTCCCTGGCGCAGGATCTCAAGGGTATATCCGTAGCAGGTAACATTATGGTTCACCCGAAATGCAGTGATCCGGTACCCATTCAGTTCCAGAACTTCCTCCGGTTTCGTGATCTCGATAAATTTAATTTCAAAGGGCAGCTCCGGTGCGATCACACGAAGTGCGCTTACCACACGTTCCAGTCCTCTTGGGCCTACCAGAGTCAGCGGTTCTGTGCGGTCTGCATTTCCCATAGTCAAAAGAAGTCCCGGAAGTCCGCTGATATGATCCCCATGATAATGGGTAAAACAGATCACATCAATAGGCTTGAAGCTCCAGCCCTTTTCTTTAATGGCCACCTGGGTGCCTTCCCCGCAATCGATCATCAGACTGCTGCCGTTATAACGGGTCATCAGTGCGGTGAGCCATCTGCGTGGCAGCGGCATCATTCCTCCGCAGCCAAGTAAACAAACATCTAACATATTTTTCCTCTTTTCCTGTTCTGTGGCAAAGTTTAGCATACTTATCCCGTACAGACAAGTACCTCTCCCGGGTAAGCCTATTCAGAAACTGCGGTGCGTGTCATAAGAACAGCATCCTCTGTGGGATCTGTATAGTATCCCTTTCGCAGGCCATCCCGCACAAATCCCTGACGTTCATAAAGCCGGATCGCAGTCTCATTTCCTGCCCGGACCTCCAGATGGATCATGGTGATCCCACGCTCTTCTGCCAGACGGATCATACTTTCCATAAGGAAATTTCCGATTCCCTCTCTCTGACGGTCTCTGCGGACAGCCACATTGGTCACATCCCCCTCATCCAGCACCGTAAGAAGACCACAATATCCCAGGATCCGGCCCTTTTCTTCCACAACAAGAAACATCCCATTCTCTTTCATAAGAAATGTCAGAAATCCCTCTTTTGTCCAGGGGACTGAAAAAAGTTCCTCTTCGATCTCCATAACCTGATCCAGATCATCCACAAGCATTTCTCTTAAGATCATGCGTTTTCCCCTTCTGATCCTTTTTTCAGTTTCTGGGCACGCTCCCGCTCAGCCTGTGAAACACGGAGATAATCCGGTTTGTGCTCAGCCGCTGTCTCGGTTCTGCCTTCTTTATAATAAAGGACACCAAGTGCACCTACAGCACCTGCTCTCTGTCTGGAAAGATGGGCCGGTGCAAAAGAAAACGGTACAGTAAGCTTATCTGCGATGATATCTTTAAATACCGGGACTCCGTCTCCGAGGAATGTTACGGCTTCTCCCATCTCATTCAGCATGGAAAGAAGCTCCTCAATTCCCACTGCCATCTGATCCTTTACCGTCATGAGCCTGTGATCCTCGTAACGATAGATTCCCGTATAAACCTGCTTTCTTCTGGCATCCATGATCGGACAGATCAGTCCGTTTACATCATAGATATTATAGGCCAGTGCCTCCACAGTCGGAATCCCGACCAGTGGTTTGTCAAGGGCAAGTCCAAGTCCCTTGGCTGTGGCAGAGCCAATACGGAGTCCGGTAAAAGAGCCCGGTCCCTTGGCTACCGCAATAGCGTCAATCGTCTTCAGATCCAGCTCTGTCATCTTCACGATCTCATCCAGCATGGGAAGAAGCGTCTGGGAATGTGTTTTCTTATAATTAACTGTATATTCCGCTACCAGTGTATCGTCCTCCACAACGGCTACGGATGCCACGATTCCGGAACTGTCCAGTGCCAAAACTCTCATTCTGTCTTTTCTCCTCTCTCCTCAATGGTGATCTTTCTGTATTCAAAGCCCCTCTCAAGATCTTTTTCAATGGTAACTTCGATCCTTTTTTCCGGCAGGATCTCCTCAATGAGTTCCGCCCATTCGATCAGACAGATTCCCTGCCCGAAAAAATAATCATCGTATCCGATCTCTTCCATTTCTTCCAGATCCCCGATACGATATACATCAAAATGATAAAATGGCAGACGTCCGTCTTCATATTCCTGGATAATGGTAAACGTAGGGCTGTTTACAGGTTCTGTAATTCCAAGACCTGCTGCCACTCCCTGTGTGAACACGGTTTTTCCAACTCCCAGATCGCCTGTCAGTGTGTAGATCTGTCCCGGCTTCGCATTCATTCCGATCGTCCTTCCGACCTCGAATGTTTCCTCAGGATCATGCGTTTCTATGACCATATTTTCCACCTTTTTCTTGCACAATTATTCTTTGCATATTATAATAGAGCGAACAGCGAAATACAATACTTTTTGAAAAGGAGTGCGAAAACTATGGCAAATCCTATCGTTACCATCACAATGGATAATGGCGATGTAATGAAAGCGGAATTATATCCGGAAGTTGCCCCGAACACAGTAAATAACTTCATCAGCCTTGTAAAAAAAGGCTTTTATGACGGCCTGATCTTCCACCGTGTCATCAACGGCTTTATGATCCAGGGCGGATGCCCGGACGGAACCGGTATGGGTGGCCCGGGATACAGCATCAAGGGTGAGTTCTCCCAGAACCGTTTCAAAAACGACCTGAAGCATACACCAGGTGTTCTCTCCATGGCAAGAGCCATGAATCCGAACTCTGCCGGAAGCCAGTTCTTTATCATGCACAAGGCTGCTCCGCATCTTGACGGTAGCTATGCTGCATTCGGTCAGATCATTGAGGGCATGGATGTTGTTAATGCGATCGCAGAAACAGACACGGACTACAGTGACCGTCCTCTTGACGAACAGAAGATCAGCTCCATGACTGTTGATACCTTTGGTGTGGATTATCCGGAACCGGAGAAATGCTAACAGGCATAATTTTCTGAAATAAAAAAGCCCCGCGAAGAGCAGACTGTAACGCAGATCATCTGCCCTCTTCCCGGGGTATTTTTATACTGACATTCTCTTTTCTTTTACTTTTCGAAGGTCTTCACTTCTCCGTTTACTTTCGCAAAATACAGTTCTGCATCCTTCTCAAGTCCGGCTCTTCCGTTTGTTCCTTCTGTGATCGCCTTCTTCACCTCTTCGACCTGATCATCCGGCACAAGAAGCTTCAGGACAACCTTGTCGGTATATTCGGAATCCAGGATCGGCAAACTTCTTTCTCCTGCGATATACTGGATCTTTCCGATCCCTGTATAATCCGTCGTCACTTGAAGAGAGATCCCATGATGCTTCTCAATGACGGTACTTGCCGCCAGTCCTGCCTGGACTGCACCGGAATATGCCCGCACAAGCCCTCCTGTCCCAAGAAGGACACCTCCAAAATATCTGGTCACCACAATGGCCGCATTATAGATCCCGGCTCCCAGAAGCACATCCAGCATAGGCCTTCCGGCTGTTCCGGATGGTTCTCCGTCATCACTGCAGCGGGTGGCTTCCCGGTTCATCCCTACGGAATATACATAGCAGTTATGACGTGCATCCCAGTATTTTTTTTTCATTTCTTCGATAAAGGCAAGGGCCTCTTCTTCTGTTTCCACAGGACGGACGGTTGCGATGAAACGGGATTTTTTTTCCACAAGTTCGCCTTCGCCGCCTTCGTATATGGTTTTATAATGTTCCAGCATGGTTTACGCCTCCGTTATCTATATCCAACCCTCTGTTTCAGGCAGAGTTTTCTTTATTGTATAATAATTATCTTCATTGCACAATGTATAAGATATCATGAATTGTGAAATTTTTTTTAAGGCTTTATTTGGCATCTCATATTTGTTATAATGAAACGGATTATAAAGGAGGAATATTATGAACTACGGAAAAAGATCCACTTCCAAGAAGCGGAATGCTCTGATCTCCCGTACTTCCATGCTGGAAAAAAGAGCACATGTTTCGTTTATCCGGGTTTTATTTACAGCTCTGATCGCAGTCTGCGTCATGGTTGTCTGCCTTGGTATCGGCTCCTTCCGGGGCGTGATCGCCGGAGCACCTGACGTCAACGATGTGGATATTTCACCTCTCGGATATGCAACCTTCCTGTATGATGACCAGGGAACACAGATCCGACAGCTTTCAGCCCCTACATCCAACCGTCTTCCGGTCTCCCTGGACCAGATCCCGGTCAGTCTGCAGCATGCAGTGGTAGCCATTGAGGATGAGCGTTTTTATGAACATAACGGTATTGATGTCCGCGGTATCGCACGTGCCGGAATGAAGGCGATCACCACCGGTAACTTTTCCGAGGGTGCCAGTACCATCACACAGCAGCTTCTGAAGAATAATGTTTTCACTGACTGGACCAACGAATCCACACAGTTGGAACGTTTCACACGTAAGTTCCAGGAGCAGTACCTTGCTGTACAGATTGAAAAAAAATATGACAAAAATGTGATTCTTGAGAATTACCTGAATACCATTAACCTGGGTGCAGGTTCCTACGGTGTACAGGCCGCTTCCAAAAAATACTTTAACAAAGACGTATGGGATCTAAACCTTTCTGAATGTGCCACCCTTGCCGGCATCACGCAGAACCCTACCAAATTCAATCCGATCACCAATCCAAAAGCAAACTCCAAGAGACGGAAGGAAGTCCTGGATCACATGCTGGATCAGAATTACATCTCACAGGATGAATATAATGCCGCATTGAATGATGACGTTTATTCCCGTATCCAGGCCGCACAGCTTGAGAACACCGAAGAAGAAAGTACTGTTTACACGTATTTCGAAGATGAGGTTACCAATCAGGTCATCAGCGACCTGATGAACATTAAAGGATATACCAAGACACAGGCTACCAATCTTCTTTACAGCGGTGGTCTGAAGATCATGACAACCCTGGATTCCAACATGCAGCAGATCCTTGATGAGGAATATGCGAACCCTGATAACTATCCGGCCAATGTTCAGTATGAACTGGATTATGCGCTGACTGTACAAAGCCCGGATGGAAAACAGACAAACTACAGCAAAGAAATGCTGCAGCTGTATTTCCGCGATCAGGATCCAGAATTTGATCTTCTCTTTGATTCTCCTGAGGAAGGTCAGCAGTATGTGGATCAGTACAAGGCCAACATCCTGGCAGACGGAAGCACCGTAGTATCTGAGCGTGTAAACTTTGCGCCACAGCCACAGTCTTCCATGACTGTCATTGACCAGCATACCGGTTACGTAAAAGCCCTGATCGGAGGCCGTGGTGAAAAAACAGCCAGCCTGACTCTGAACCGTGCCACTGATACGACCAGACAGCCTGGTTCTACCTTTAAGATCGTTTCCACCTATGCACCGGCGCTGAACGAAAAAGGCGATACACTTGCTACAACCTTTATGGATGAGCCTTACGAATACCCGGACGGATCTCCTGTCAACAACGCCTCAAGAAGCTACGGCGGCGAGACCACCATCCGCAAAGCGATCCAGAATTCCATCAACGTTGTAGCTGTTAAATGCCTAGAGCAGGTTACCCCGGCTCTCGGCCTTAAATATCTGGATGATTTCGGTTTCACCACACTAGCTCACGGAACTGAGGCAGATAAAGATGCCAACGGAAATATCTGGAGTGACGCCAACCTGGCTACTGCTCTTGGCGGTATCACCAAAGGTGTCAAGAACGTGGAACTTTGTGCTGCATATGCAGCCATTGCTAATGGCGGGAACTATATCAAACCGATCTATTATACACAGATCCTTGATCATGACGGAAATGTTCTGATCGAGAACTCCTCCGTTTCCAGATCTGTGATCAAAGACAGTACCGCTTATCTTCTTACAAGCGCCATGGAAGACGTTGTAAAAAAAGGTACCGGTACCGCCTGCCAGCTGGATAATATGACTGTAGCCGGAAAAACAGGTACTACAGAGGACTACAATGACCTGTGGTTCGTAGGCTACACACCGTACTACACCTGTGCAGTATGGTCCGGCTATGACAACAACGAAAAAATTCCGGAAGATGCCCGTAACTTCCACAAAAACCTCTGGAAAAAGGTTATGACCCGTATCCACGAGGGCCTGGAGGACAGAGATTTCGATATGCCTTCCAGTGTGGAAAAAGCCAGTGTCTGCGCAGAGACCGGTCTTCTTCCCAGATCCGGATGCCCGACTATCACAGAGTATTTTGATATCTCCAGTCTTCCCACCGAATACTGTGATCAGCATTTCTACGGCAGCAGCGATTACGATGAAGAGGACTATTATAATAACGAAGATACGGACGCCGATACCGATGCAGCAGCTGAAGCGATTCCAAGCGCAGCTCCGGACAGTACTGACAGCACCGACACTGACAATACTGACACTTCTGATGACGGTTCCGATAATACCGGTGATGATACTGACAATTCCGGAACCGACGACAACACCGGTGGTGATGACGGCAGCAATGATACCGGTGGCGATGACGGCAGCTATGACACCGGCGAAGATCCGGTAGAATATTATGAATGATCTCCATTATAGGTATCTTTCATAAACAACATATAAAAAAGTGGTTTCCTGAAATATGGAAACCACTTTTTTTACTTTTAATAACTTCTTACTGTCTCGCAGTTTATCAGTTCAGGCAAGTCCCACCCACCGCTTATTACTTTTCGCATTTGAAGCAGGGGACTTCCCTGGTTCGGTTAAAGTACCATCTTGGCTGCACCGTAGATTCCTGCATCATTGCCAAGTGTCGCGATCACGATAGGAGTATCCTTGCAGGATTCAAAAGCATACTCTCTGTAATATTTCCGGATACAGTCAATAAGCGGCTGTCCGGCCTTGGAAACTCCTCCGCCGATAACAATGGTCTCCGGATCTGTCACACAGCAAATAATGGCAAGAGCACCACCCAGCTGCTCTCCGACCTTTTCCATGGTTGCTACAGCTACCGGATCATTCTCCTTAAATGCGTCCAGAACTGCTTTTGCTGAAATCTCTCCGGCATCTCTGAGAACACTGTTCTCACCGGAAGCTGCAAGCTCTTTTTTTGCCATGCGGACAATTCCGGTCGCAGAAGCATACTGTTCCAGACAGCCCCTGTTTCCGCAGTTGCAGGATTCTGTTTCATGATGATCCACATTGGCATGTCCGATCTCACCGCCAGCTCCGTGATGTCCGGTCACGATCTTTCCATCAACAATGATACCACCGCCTACACCTGTTCCAAGTGTGACCATGATCACATCGGAGGAGCCTGCTGCAGCACCCTTCCATGCCTCTCCCAATGCCGCTACATTGGCGTCATTTCCGGCTTCCGCATGAAGACCTGTAAGTTCTTCCATCTCTCCCACAACGTTCTTATATCCCCAGAAGAGATTTACTGCACGTGATACTTCGCCTTTGGAGTTTACCGGTCCCGGAACACCGATTCCGACGCCTTCCACCTCCTCTTTGGAGATACCCTTTTCTTCCATCTTGGCATTTACTGCTGCTGCCACATCAGGAAGGATCTGATCTCCATTGTTTTCTTTACGGGTTGGAATCTCCCATTTCTCAACAAGAGTACCATCCGTGCGGAAAAGTCCGCATTTTACAGTTGTTCCACCTACATCGATTCCAAAACAATATGTTCCCATTTCTTACCCTCTCTTATTCTTCGTCATCCGGATTTTCTCTTTTTTTCGCAAGATTTGCCTGTACACGCTTGTACAGAGCCTCTGCCGCATTGTATCCCATCTTCTTCTGTCTGTGGTTGACAGCCGCTGCCTCAACGATGATCGCCAGGTTACGGCCCGGACGGATCGGAAGAGAATGGCATACTACCTTATTTCCAAGGTACTCTGTATACTCCTCATGTAGTCCAAGACGATCGTATTCCTTGTCTCTGTCCCACTCCTCAAGCTTGATCACAAGATCGATGGACTGGGTATCCTTAACACTCTCAACACCGAACAGTGTTTTTACGTCGATGATACCGATACCACGAAGTTCGATAAAGTGACGTGTGATATCCGGCGCAGATCCCACCAGTGTTACGTCACTGACCTTACGGATCTCAACAACATCATCACTGACAAGACGATGACCTCTCTTGATCAGCTCCAGGGCTGCCTCGCTCTTACCGATACCACTCTCACCTGTGATCAGGATTCCCTCGCCGTAAACATCAACCAACACACCATGAATAGAAATACATGGTGCAAGCTGCACGCCCAGCCAGCGGATGATCTCTGCCATGAAGCTGGATGTTGTTCTTTCTGTCACGAATGTCGGAACATTATATTTAACAGCCAGATCGATCATGTCCTGAGACGGACGGGTCATGGTACTGAAAATAACACAGGGGATCTTGCTGGAAATGAAACGTTCATATTTAAAACGTCTCTCCTCCTCATTAAGCTGCATCAGATACGTATACTCTACATATCCAATGATCTGAACTCGTTCATTGGCAAAATGCTCCAGATATCCGGTAAGCTGAAGCGCAGGTCTGTTGATCTCCGCAGTCTTGATCACGATGCCTGACAGGTCGATCTCCGGAGTCAGATTATTAAGCTCCAGTTCCTGTACCATCTTTGTCAACTGTACACCCTTCATACTTTTGTCTCCTTTTCGCTGAAAGTTTGCATTCTCACTGCCGTTTTACCGAGGCGTGAGACACCTTATCTTTAATTATACACAATCACTGCTGAAACTGCAATGCAGCATCAGGATTTATGAAAAAATTCATAGACCTGACGGGCGCTTCTGGCATTCATGCTCTCTGTCTGTGCCAGTTCTTCCTCCGATGCATCCCGGATATTTTCCACAGATTTAAATTTACGCAGAAGAGCTTTCCTCCTGGTATCACCGATCCCCGGGATATCATCCAGGATAGAATGGACCTGTTCCCTGCTCCTGAGGGAACGATGGTATTCAATGGCAAACCGGTGGGCTTCATCCTGGATCCTGGTGATCAGGCGGAAGCCTTCGCCGGATGTGTCAATAGGAATCTCCACATTGTTGAAATACAGGCCTCTCGTCCGATGATGATCGTCCTTGACCATACCGCAGACCGGGATGTTTATCCCAAGCTCATTCAGCACCTTCAGAGCGATATTTACCTGCCCTCTTCCACCATCCATCAGAATCAGATCCGGAAGCCTTGCAAAGCTGTCAAATTCTCCGTTACTCTCATGAGTGAACCTTCGGGTCAGAACCTCTTCCATGCTAGCATAATCGTTGGGTCCCTGTACCCATTTGATCTTGAACTTACGGTAATCACTGCGTTTGGGACGGCCTTTTTCATAAACCACCATGGATCCCACAGACTCAAAGCCACTGATATTTGAAATATCATAGGCTTCCATGCGCACCACATTTTTCAAGCCCAGCCATTCTTCCACCTCATGAACAGCTCCAATAGTTCGTCCTTCCTCCCGCCTGATCCGTTCTCTGTCCTTGGCAAGTACCATACGGGCATTTTCCAGGGCAAGTTCTACCAGTTTTTCCTTGGTTCCCTTCTTCGGGACCCGGATGTGTACCTTCTGCTTTCTCCTTCCTGACAGCCACTCCTCGATGATATCTGCATCTTCGATCTCACTCTGGAGCATGATCTCAGATGGAATAAATGGCGTTCCCGCATAAAACTGTTTCAGAAAGCTTGAAAGGACCTGCGCCTTTGTATCACCTTTTGCCACACGGAGATAAAAATGATCTCTGCCGATCAGCCTGCCATCCCGGATAAAAAACACCTGGACAACCGCATCCTGATCCCTGAGGTCTTCACTGTCATCCATGGCTACTGCAATGATGTCTCTGTCTTCCTGCCCGTAGCCGGTGATCTTCTGCCGTTCCCCGATCTTCCGGATACTGCTGATCAGGTCCCGGTATTCCATAGCATCTTCGTAGCGCATTTCCTCCGAAGCTTTCTGCATTTTTTCCATCAGCTCACTAATGGCGTCCTGAAAATCTCCATTCAGAAATTTGATCACCTTATTGATATTCTTCCGGTATTCTTCCTGGCTGACATATCCCTGGCAGGGTGCCTTGCACTGCTTCATATGATAGTACAGACAGGGCCGGTCCTTTCCGGTATCTCTCGGAAGACTGCGGTTGCAGGAGCGTACCTGATACAGCTTCCGCACTAGTTCGATCACGTCCTTTACTGCTCCGCCGCTTGTATAGGGGCCAAAATATCTTGCCTTGTCCTTTTTCATTCTCCTGGCAAAAAGCACTCTCGGGTATGGCTCATGAACTGTCACCTTAATAAACGGATAGCTCTTGTCATCTTTGAGCATGGTATTATATTTCGGACGATGTTCCTTGATAAGATTACACTCCAGCACAAGGGCTTCCAGCTCCGAATCCGTAATAATGTACTCAAATCTGGTAATATGTGTAACCATCCGTTCAATCTTGGCACCTTTATTACGACTGCTCTGGAAATACTGGCGCACACGATTCTTCAGACTGATGGCTTTTCCCACATAGATGATCTCGTCTTTCTCGCCATGCATGATATAAACTCCCGGTTTTGCCGGAAGCTTCTTTAATTCTTCCTCGATTATGAACATACTTTATTCTCCTGTTTTACTATTACAGTAATAAGAAAACCGGGATTTCTCCCGGTTTTCTTATGATCTGTTTTATGCCTGTGATCCCGGCTTTTCTTCTGTTTCTGCATGATCACTATCTGTTGTCTGAGCAGATTCTTCTGTTTTCTCCGGTGCCTGCATATCCTCTGTCAGTTCCTGTCCGGATATCTCCGGTCTGAACTGAACCGATTCTGTACTTTTTGCAGCCTCGTTATTTTCCGCGATCATTTCAATATCCTGTTTATTGGACACTTCTTTTTCATCCTCGGAAAGTACCAGATCATCCAGATTCTCCGGGATATCCAGGCCCTGCTGAACTGCACGGAGGATCTTCATGAACTCTTTACCTGTAATGGTTTCCTTGCGGATCAGATATTCCGCGATCTTATCCATCTCTGTTCTGTGACTTCCAAGGATCCTCTTGGCTTCCTCATAGGAATGGTGGAGAAGCTTCATCACCTCATGATCGATCTCTGTTGCGGTATCATCACCACAGTTTAAAACTGCTCTTCCGCTGAGATACTGGTTCTCCTGTGTGGCAAGTCCCATCAGTCCGAACTTCTCAGACATACCATACTGTGTGATCATGGCTCTGGCCACCTTGGTAGCCTGCTCAATATCATTGGCAGCACCTGTAGTGACTGTGTCAAAAACGATCTCCTCTGCAGCACGTCCGCCAAGATAGCCTACCAGCATAGCTTCCAATTCTTTCTTGGTGTTGAGATATTTTTCTTCCTCAGGTACCTGCATAACATAACCCAGTGCTCCCATGGTACGGGGTACGATGGTGATCTTCTGTACAGGCTCCGCATCCTTCTGGAGTGCATTTACCAGTGCGTGTCCGACTTCATGGTAGGATACGATCCGGCGTTCCTGTTTGCTTAAGATACGGTCCTTCTTCTCTTTTCCCACCAGAACTACTTCTACGGATTCTTCCAGGTCCTTCTGTGATACAGCTTTACGTCCCTTCTTGACTGCAAGGATCGCAGCCTCATTGATCATATTGGCAAGATCAGAGCCTACCGCACCGGAAGTTGCAAGTGCAATAGCTTCAAAATCAACGGTGTCATCCAGAAGTACGTTCTTGGCATGTACCTTCAGTATATCCACCCTTCCTTTAAGATCCGGTCTGTCAACGATCACACGTCTGTCAAAACGTCCCGGACGGAGAAGAGCCGGATCAAGAACCTCCGGTCTGTTTGTCGCAGCAAGGATCAGAAGTCCCTTGGATGTATCAAAGCCATCCATCTCCGCAAGCAGCTGGTTCAATGTCTGCTCACGCTCATCATTTCCGCCGCCATAGCGGGAATCACGGCTTTTACCAATGGCATCGATCTCATCGATAAATACGATACACGGAGCATTCTTCTTGGCTTCCTCGAAAAGGTCACGGACACGTGAGGCACCCACGCCCACAAACATCTCCACAAATTCCGAGCCGGAAAGAGAGAAGAACGGTACCTGCGCTTCACCTGCAACTGCCTTGGCAAGTAATGTCTTACCGGTTCCCGGAGGGCCTACAAGAAGTGCGCCCTTAGGCAGCTTGGCTCCGATGGCTGTGTATTTTCCGGGGTTGTGAAGAAAATCCACAACTTCCTGGAGAGATTCCTTGGCTTCATCCTGACCTGCCACATCCTTAAAGGAAACGCCCGTTTCCTGCTGCACATATGCCTTGGCTTTGCTCTTACCTACGCCCATGCCCATGATCCCGCCGCCTTTGTTCATGCGGCGCATGGAGAACATCAGAAGTCCGAACAGAAGCAGTGTCGGCAGAACCACGCTCAGGATCATTGCAACAAATTCACCAAAAACATCCGGCGGATCGGTCTCAAACTTGATTCCCTTTCCTTCCAGTCTCTTGGTAAGTGCTGTACTGTCTTCGGTCTTCGTGGTGTAATAGCTCATATCCTCGTACTTGGAATTCTTTTTCTTGGGTACGATCGTCAATGTACTGGACTGGATCGTTACTTCCTTAACCTGGTCCTTATCCACCATATCGATAAATTTATCATAGGAGATCTCACTGCTGTTATCCTTCAGCATATTGGTAAACAACGCGAAGCACACCAATGTGACCAGGAGGCATATCAGAAAAGCCAGAATCGACTGATGATTTTTACCTGATCCCTGCCTAGGATCTTTGTTGTCAGGTCGCTTCCCGTCCTGATCATTATTCAGTTGATTATTCATTTTTTTCCTCCTCTTGTCATTTCTTTATTATAAAGAGAAAAACCATATAAATCAACTGCGAGATTACAAAAATACCATCGAAAAAACACCGCATTGGATATTGCCAGTGAACGTAAAGTTGTAGTATACTGTTCCCAGTGAATTGGAAAATTAAAGAGGAGAGGAAATCAGACAAATGAAAATAGGTTTTGATAATGACAAATATCTGAAAATGCAGTCAGAACACATCCGTGAAAGAATCGGTCAGTTCGGCAATAAGCTTTATCTTGAATTCGGCGGCAAACTGTTTGACGACTACCATGCATCCCGTGTTCTTCCGGGTTTTGAACCGGACAGCAAGCTCCGCATGCTGATGCAGCTTTCTGATCAGGCGGAGATCGTTATTGTTATCAGTGCCAATGACATTGACAAGAATAAAATACGTGGCGATCTTGGGATCACCTATGACGAAGATGTGCTCCGTCTTATGGATGAGTTTTCAAGCCGTGGCCTGTATGTGGGAAGCGTATGCATCACACAGTACTCCGGCCAGGAAAGTGCCGATCTCTTCAAAAAACGTCTGGAGAAACTGGGAATCCGTGTCTACAAGCTTTACCTGATCCCCGGCTATCCAAGCAACACTTCCTTTATTGTAAGTGACGAGGGTTATGGAAAGAATGATTATATTGAAACTACCAGACCTCTGGTCGTGATCACAGCACCGGGACCAGGAAGTGGAAAGATGGCAACCTGCCTTTCCCAGCTTTACCACGAATACAAACGAGGAGTAAAAGCCGGCTATGCAAAATTTGAGACCTTCCCGATCTGGAATCTTCCTCTGAAACATCCGGTAAACCTTGCCTACGAAGCTGCCACTGCGGATCTGAACGATGTCAACATGATCGACCCGTTCCATCTGGAGGCTTACGGCAAAACTACTGTCAACTACAACCGTGACGTAGAAGTTTTCCCTGTTGTACAGGCCATGTTTGAGAAGATCATGGGCAGCTGCCCTTATAAATCTCCGACAGATATGGGTGTCAACATGGCAGGTAACTGCATCGTTGACGATGAAGTATGCCAGGAGGCTTCCCGCCAGGAGATCATCCGCCGTTATTATAAGGGCATGAACGCTCTGGTTTCCGGCTCCGGCACAGAGAATGAGGTACGTAAGATCGAGCTTCTTCTCCAGCAAGCTCATGCAGAGATCACTGACCGTAAGGTTGTTCCGGCTGCCCTCGAAAAAGAAAAAGCAACCAATGGCCCTGCCGCCGCTATGGAACTTCCTGACGGAAAGATCGTATGCGGAAAAACCTCCGATCTTCTCGGCGCATCCGCTGCGCTTCTTCTCAATGCCCTGAAAGAGCTGGCAGGAATCGATCACGAGCTTCATGTGATCTCTCCGGATGCCATCCATCCGATCCAGCAGCTGAAGACCAAATATCTTGGAAGCAAAAATCCACGTCTTCACATTGATGAGATCCTGATCGCCCTTTCCATGAGTGCCGCAACCAGCGATGCCGCACGCCTTGCCCTGGAACAGATCCCGAATCTCCGTGGATGCCAGGCTCATACTTCCGTAATGCTTTCCGATGTGGATGTGATCAGCTTCCGTAAGCTTGGTGTTGAGCTTACCTGCGAAGCCAAGGCTGAGAAAAAGAAAGAATATCAGAAAGTCTGATCTTATAAACACCAAAATCCCCTGTGCCGGATCTACGTACAAACGCCGAACCGTACAGGGGATTTTTTTGAGGGAATCTATAATCAATCAACTTGCCGATATTTTCCTATTTAATTCATCCTATCTTTCTGATAGACAATACCACCTGTTGTAAATTTCACAACACTTCCGTTTTCGACCATATGAAAATAAGGTTCACCTTTCTGTTCTCCTGAAAATATTTTCTCAATTCCGTCACAATATATATTTATAATTTCCGGAGATAACGCATACTTTTTATAACAGTCTTTTTCTTTTTCGCAGACATGAGCAGGAAAAACGCTGCTTACTTTTTTTCTGATTTTCTTCAATTTTAAAAGGCTTTCATAGTATACACGCAAAGAAGCAGATGGGGCAAGCGGACTTTTTCCAGGATTCAAATGTCCCCACACTTCCCAGGTGAGCATGATATCTCCTGTAAAAAGCCATCCTTTCTTCTCCTCAAACAATGCAATACACCCCAGGGTATGACTGGGAACTTCCAGAACTTTAAGTTTTTTATCTCCCAGATCAAAGATATCCCCATCCCTGACTGTACAGATTTTTCTTGCCGGCCCGGGATTCCACATTTCAAACGAAAATCCCTCTTTTTCAGGAATTTCAAAGAACATGAGCTCAGACATTTCTCTCAGCTCCTGGTCTACGATCTGATGGGAAAAAGGTTCGTCATACCTTCCCACACATACTTCTTCAAATTGATAATTTCCTGAATTATGATCCACATGAGCATGAGTATTTACAACAATCAGAGATTTTTCTCCACAAAGTTTCAAAACTTCTTCTTTTAAATCGGTAAGTCCCAGTCCCGTATCCAGAAGAAGAGCTCTTTCTGTTCCATTTATCACATACATAACCGTCTTATCTATTTCATTGATCGCCCACAGATCTTTTTCCAACGGAATGATCCTGAATAACTGCATCTTCATTCCTCCTTTATTTTACAGCTCCCATTGTCAGTCCGCTTGTAATATATTTTTGTGCACAGATGTAAAGGATAATTGTGGGAATAATACACAAGGTAAGTCCTGCAATAAACAGATTCCACTGTGTGCTGGTAGCACTTCTGAACATGAAAAGATTTACCGTCAGCGGTCTCAGTTCACTGTCTCCAATGAGAATACTGGGAAGCAGAAAGTCATTCCAGGACCACATAAAAAACAATACACCAATGGTAACCGTTGCTGGTTTAACAAGTGGAAATACGATCTGCGTCATAATTCGAAAAACTCCACATCCATCTATTGCGGCTGCTTCTTCCAGCTCCCGAGGTACATTTTTCAAAAATCCCGTAAACGTCAGAATTCCAAACGCACAGAAGAATCCAATATCAAGAATGATAATTCCTCCAAGGGAATTGGTAAGATTGGTATTTGTAGCAAGTACAGAAATAGGAATCATAACTGCATGAAACGGCACGATCTGTCCGAAAACAAAATACAGATACAGATTCTGTGAGATTTTCCCACGAAGATGTGAGATTCCGAAAGCACCGGCAAACGATACGAACAGCCCTCCCAGCATAGCTCCCAATGTAATCACAACAGAATTTTTTAATGCAACTAAAAAATTCATGCTTTCCATGGCATTTTTAAAATTATCAAGATATAAAGACTTTGGTAATGCCAGAAAATCAGCCGCAATTTCCGGACTTGTTTTAATTGAATTCATAACGATCCACAATACCGGTAAAATAAAAATAAAGCCTAATATAAACATTGCTGCGGTACCTGCAATTTTCTTTTTCCATGTCATTATGACTGCACCTCTCTTTTTCTAGTAATATTAAGCTGAATCAAGGAAATTGCTGCTATGATCAAAAACAGGATCACCGATTTCGCACAGCCATACCCCATATTAAAAGTTCCAAATGCGTCATCATAAATATTCATGGCGATCGTCTGTGTTGTTTTTGAAGGTCCGCCGCCGGTTAAAGCGTAGTTAATATCAAATGCTTTAAATGCATTTGCAATAGATACAAACAGATTGATCGTAATCGTTGGCATCAGAAGCGGAAGCTGGATTTTTATAATACGATTCAGTCCCACACATCCGTCAATGCATGCCGCTTCCATCACATCAAGAGGAATCGACTGTAAACCTGTGATGTAAAGGATCATCAAAAATCCCAGGCCCTGCCACACGGTAACCACTGATACCGCCGCAAATGCTGCCGTTGAACTCCCGAACCAGCTAAACCCTGTTACTGCTTCCGAATGTAAAAGTTCTCCAATTATTGGCGTTACTTTCTGAAAAATAAATGTCCACGCCAGGGCGATCATAACTCCACTGATAATATTCGGAATAAAAAAGAACGCCCGGATCACTGGCTTACCGAAAATATGTGTATTCAACGCCAGAGCTATAAAAAAAGCCAGTACATTGGTCAGAACAATCGTAACCACTGCAAGTTTAAACGTCAAAAACATAGATTGTATAAAATCTCTATCATGAACCAAATCGACAAAGTTTTTTATTCCGATCCAGTTATGCGTTCCTTTGATCAGATTCCAACTGAAAAACGAATTCGGGATCGTTCCAAAAATTAACGGTCCTGCCAGCGCAAAAGTATAAATACACAGTGCCGGCAGCACAAGAAGGAAATAATATTTTTTCTGTTTTCTGTATAAAATGTCCGACATGTTTCCTACCCCCGTATATAGCAGGCGGACTTTTAAAAGTCCGCCTGTTTTCCTGTGTGTTTATTCTTCTGCAAGCTTTTTAAATCCTTCATCAAGAGCATCCAGTGTCTGATCTTCATCGGTTATTCCTGCAAAATATCCCTGAACATCATCGCCCAGAACATCGCTTGCTCCGCTTGGAAGCTGATTCCACAAAGTACTTCTGACCTTTCCTGCATCCATATACGCTTTCAGATCTTTATAATAATCCTTACTTGCAATTTCATCATCTGCTTCAATGTCCATGCAAGCCATAAAGCCGCCGTAGCTATTGGTCACTGTTTTCAGCCAGTCCCCGCCATCTCCGATATAATCAAGCACTTCCAGGGCTTCATCCAAGTGTTCCCCGTTTGCGTTGGCCACGATCGCATCTGTTGCACATGCCACAACTTCTGCATCATCTGCGTTATCACTTACTGGAACTGCAAAAAATCCGATGGGAAGATCCTGTGTTACACTTCCTACAGAAATCGTTGCCGCATCTGAAAGAAAGATCATTGCTGCTTCCTGGTTTGCAAATGCATAAAATCCTGTGGCCGCATCCGAATCCATATAATTCTGTCCGGAATTTTCTTTCATAAGATCCATAAAATCAAAGACTCTGTCTACGCCATCCACCTTAAAGCTCCCTTCTCCCTTATTCATGGAATCCAGCCAGCTGTCGATCTTATCTTTTCCACCAAGTACTCCTCCGAATAAGGAGCAGAATTCCTGACTTACTGTCCAGTTATCTTTATAAATAGCGGTAAATGGTGTAATATTCGCAGCCTGAAGTTTTTCACAGACTGCTTTCATCTCATCAAAAGTTTCCGGCACTTTTTCAATTCCTGCTTTTTTAAAAAGATCTTTATTATAAAGTACACCCCACCATTCATACATCTGTGGAAATCCCCACACTTTGCCATCATAAGTAACTGCTTCTTTTGCATTGTCATAAAGTTTGTCCACAAACTCATGATCGCTTACGTCTGCCAGCAACCCGTTCTGTGCAAAATCATATACCTGAGAATAAGAACTTACTTCAAAAAGATCCGGCAGATCTTTTGCCGCTGTCTTTGCTCCAAGATACTGGTTATAATCTCCGGACTGCATCTCCACAGATAATTTTATATTATCATGAGTCTGATTAAACCCTTCCGCTGCTTTATTGTAAATATCCGCAGCTCCGGAAGTCCACACTGCCATCTTGATCTCAACTACATCGTCTACATTTTTCAGATTACTTTTTGCGTAAACCGGCATCACTGTTCCAACAAGCCCCATTGCCATGAGCGCTGCCATTGCGCACGCTGTCACCTTTCTTCTCTTCATTTGTAAACCCTCCGTTCTTTTTTGATGAACTCATTATATTATAATTTTTAATATCAAAACAGTGCACACTTCTTGACATTATGTGTCACTTTTCATAATATGTATTGGTTTTTTTTACTCATCATTATATAATAATACCGAAAGGAGGGGTAAGAATTGTTTTCTATTACTGCAAAATTTAAAGAACACTCTATAAAATTTCGAATTCTTGTCATCGTTCTTCCAGTTGTGATTCTCAGTTATATCATTTTATTATCTTCTTTTTATATGATTTATGTAAAAGAATCCCGTAACAATATTCTTCTGGAACATGAAGAGAATACTCTGTCTATCGCAAAAAATACAGCCAGTTATTTTTCCTCACTGAACTCCAACATTGATCTGCTGCTTTACGGAACAGAAATTCAGTCTCTGATCCATTCCTATGCAGATAAAAAGCTCAGTCCGGAAGAAGTTCAGTCCCAGTGTAACACCCTTTTCTCCACATATCTTTTAGGTGCTCAGTCTAAAATTCAACGGGTTTATATTGTTCTGACCGATAATGGGATCATTTCCAATCAGACTATTTATAATTCCACCCTGGAACAACAGGAGCAAAAACTGGAGCAGCTCAGTGAGTATCTAAAACAACCAAAGGGAACTCTCTGTTATTACTATTCTCCAAAGGAACCTTATAACATCACTGCTGCCAAAAATATTTTTGACATTCAGAAACCGGAAAAGAAGATCGGTATTTTACTGACTGAGATCAATATCCGGTTTATGGAGGATATGATCACGGAGCATCAGGATTCTGAATATAGTTATTATTCCCTTTTTCAAAATAGTGACCTGGTATATACAACTTCCCCCTATGCCCCATCCGTCACAGCCAGCATGAATATGAATTATCACTCCCACAGGGGGAATAGTAATTTTTATGCCATCCGCTATTCTGTAAACGATTTCTTACAAATCGGAGGGCTTCTCAACACAACCGGCGCATTTCATTCGATCAATCGTGTATGGCGTCAGCTACTGGTTATTTCCATATTTTTTCTCTTGATACTGGTTTTCGCTGTTATTCAGATTTCAAGAACCATATCCCGGGAATTTCAGGTTTTTATCACTAAGTTAAAACAAACTTCTGTTGCCGATGAAACCGCCCTGATCCACACAGTTTCCAGCAACGAATTTTCTGAGCTGACAAAGGAATACAACCATATGCTCCTGCGCCTTCAGGAATCCGGAAAGAAGATCACGGAACAACAGATTCTTCTAAAAAACGCAGAGCTGAAAACGCTTCAGGCACAGATCAACCCACATTTTCTTTACAATACCCTGGACTGTATCTCAAGCCTGGCATCTCTTGGAAAAACAGCGCAAATCACAGATATCGTTCCAAAACTGGCTGATATCATGCGAATGAGCATCAAAGGCCCTGATCTTCTTCCTATTTCAGAAGATCTTAATTACGTAAGAGAATATTTGGATATTCAGAAAATGCGTTTCCAGGATCGGCTTCTTTTTCTGATCGAATGTAACGATCCCATGGAAGATCTGTATATCCCAAAACTGATCATACAGCCGGTCGTTGAAAACGCTATCATACATGGTATCAGTGAATCTGTGGAAAATGGCTTTCTTTCTATTCAATTATTTACTTTTAAAGACGATGTACTGATCAAAGTCTATAACACCGGCCCCCTGTTTTCTCACCAGGTAATTGAAAAGATTCACTCTGTATCACAAACTTCTTTTTCCGACCAGAAAAGCATTGGGCTTATAAATATTCAGATGCGGCTACGGTCCCAATTCGGAAATTCCTATGGACTGCTTCTTGAAAATATGGAAGACCGTACTTCTGTATGTGTTACGATCCGTATTCCACAAATACATCAAAGGGAGGACCTGACAAAATGAAAATTCTGATCGTTGATGATGAAAAGATCATCCTGGAAAAACTTAAAATGTATATTTCACAGATTTTTACAGAAAAAGAGAATATTTTTACTTCTGACAATGCAGCAAAAGCACTGGAGATCATATCCTCTCAGCAACCAGATATCATTCTTACGGATATCCGTATGCCAGGAAAAGACGGCCTGTATATTTCTTCTTTCGTGCATAATAATTTTCCAGATAAGATCGTAATACTGATTACCGGTTTTTCTGATTTCAAGTATGCACAGACAGCGATTAAAAACCATGTTTTCGATTATATCCTAAAACCAGTAGACGAAAACGTCCTGAAAGAATCCGTATTGAAAGCTATACATACTATCACCGAACGGAAAAATCAGGCGATCATGCGCAAAAAATATGAATCCTATCTAAAAGAAAATATCAGAAATCTTCAAAAAGATTTTTTTGAACGGTTACTTTTCAGGAACACCACTTCCCTTTCTTCTTCTTTTCATGAAGAAGTCACCATGCTCCGCCTGGATCATATTAAAAGCTATTACCTTTTATACTGCAAATGTTCTACAACAGTTTCAAAAGATCTGGAAAAAGAATATTACTTTACGCATATCGCCGAACATTATCTTCAGGAACAGATTCCGGGAGCTCTTATTTTTTCTTATGGAAACGCTTTGTATTCCTTATGTCCGGACATTGATGAAAAACAACTTACAAAAATAACTAATTTCATACATGGGGAACTAAAAAAGAATCACGTTCTCATGTCCGCAGCCATCAGCAGTCACTCTGAGAATCTGTCTGAAATTCCCCTGCTTCGAAGCCAGACTGTAGAAATTTTTAATACCCTGAAAAATTCCAGTCATTTTGTCATGCTCTACCGTGATCTGGAAACCAACCCCGTTGCTGTCATGTATGAAAAATCCAACTATTTTCAGGTTCTTCTCAATTCCCTGTCTTCCGGTGACAAAACAATGATTCAAAGGCATTTTGATGAGATCTCCCAGTTTTTCACCCGGCAAACTCCTGATGAGTTCAACAGTTTCATGTATAGTTTTATGACTCTTTTTCTTTCTTTTTTTCAGTCAGCTTCCACGGAACTGTCAGATTCGGTACGTCAGATCACCAAAACACAGAAAGAGCTTTTTTCAACCTCCTCACTTCCGGAAAAAAAGACTGAAATATTTCAGGACTGGATGTTTCAGATTGCAGGCCTTCTGAATACTGATAAAATTAATAAAAACAACTACCTGACCAGTCAGCTGATTGAATATATCCGCGCAAATTATGAAGAACCTCTGAGCCTATACAGTATCGCCGATGAATTTAACCGAAGTACTCCTTATATCAGCAGACTGATCAAACAGACAACCGGCAAAAATTTTACGGATCTTCTTACCGATCTGCGTATCCAGAAAGCTAAAGAATTGCTGAAAACTTCTTCCTATCACGTAAATGAGATATCCCACATGGTAGGATATCCCAATTTTCGTTACTTCAGCCGTATTTTCAAGCAGCAAACTGGTATGACTCCCAATGATTATCGGAAGATTTCCTGCCGTTTTCACTGAATTTTTATACTGCTTCCCACACCATCCCCAACACATTTTTTGGTGACGATGATCTTATTTTCGATCCGTTCCTTCAGTTCTGACACATGTGAGATAATTCCTACCAGACGTTTTCCGTCGGCCAGACTTGTCAGGGCTTTCAGGGCCTGTTCCAGGGATTCCTCATCCAAGGATCCGAATCCTTCATCTACAAACATGGAATCCAGCCGGATTCCCCCTGCGCAGGCCTGGATCTCATCAGACAGGCCCAGTGCAAGGGACAGAGATGCCTGGAAGGATTCCCCACCGGACAATGTCTTTACGCTTCGTTCCGTTCCGTTATAGTGATCAATGACATTCAGATCAAGACCTGCTTTTTCTTTCTGATTTTTGCTTTGTTCCTGGCGTTTCAGCTCGTACTGACCGCTACTCATGGTCATAAGACGGAGATTGGCTCTTCGCAGGATCCGGTCAAAATATGCCATCTGGATATACGTTTCCAACTCGATCTTGGATTTTCCGTTCAGTTTTCCGTTTGCTGTATCCGAAAGATTTTTCATCCAGACATATTCTTTTTCCGCCGCAGTCATTTCCGTCTGACGTACCTGCACTTTCTGATATATTTCCTCATTTCCCTTCTGAACAGAAAAAAGTGCTTTTCGTTTTTCCGAAAGCTGTGTTTTCTCTTCCCTAAAACGGCTGTACTGCTCTCTGAGCGCATCCTCATCTACTTCTCCGATTTCTTTTTTCTGCTCCTCAAAGTTTTTTACAACCGCTGTTATTCTTTCCTTTTCCGCCCGGATCTCCTGTAATTTCTGTTGAGCTCTTCTGCTGCTTTCTTTCAGCTCTTCATACAGCTTCCTCTGTGTTTTTATTTCCTGTTCCAGAGATTCTTTTCCACCTTCTCCGATCTCTTCGTTCAGCTCATCCACTTTCTGTGCTTTGTTCTTCCTCTCTGTTTCCAGACGTACGATGTCCTGTGCAGCTTCATTGATAACTCTTCCCAGTTCTTTCAGAGTCTTTTCTCTTTCTATGATCAGCTTCTCAAGATCCTGTTTCTGTTTTGCTTCTTTTTCCTTTCCCTGAACTTTTTCTGACAGGCAGCTGAGCATATCCTGTATCTGTCTTTCAAATCCTGCAGCTGTGTTGTCCGTCACTTCTCCATTTCCTGCCACCAGACTTTTCTGAATCAGTTTTCGGATCTCTTCTGCTGTTATCTGCTGCTGCTTTTTGTTTTCCACGTCTCTTGTCTGAAGACCGGCCTGTTTTCTGTCACATTGATTTTTCTCTTCCTGTAACTGAACGATCTCTGTTTCCAGCTTTTCGATCCACGTTTCTGTTTCGTTCTTCTTTTTTTTACGTTCTATTGCTATGCGAATCTCTTCCTCGCTGTCTGCCAGCTGCTTTTCACATTGGTCCTGTTTTTCTTTCAGCAAAGGGATCAGCTTTTTCCATTCCGTCTCATGTAAAAGCTCTTGTGCCTCCCTCTGGATCTGATGCCATAATGTTTTCTGGCGTTCTTTTCGTTTTCCTGCTTCCACACTCTGCGTATTTGCGTCATTCTCCAGTCTGTCCAGTTTTTGTTTCTCTCTGTCCAGGATTTCCTGATCCACAACCTGTCCTTTGGGAAGTATTCCCGGACGCGGATGCTCGAAAGAACCACATACCGGGCATGGGCAGCCCTCTTTCAGTTCCTGCGCCAGGAGCCCTGCCTGCGCGTCCAGAAAACTCTGAAACAGTTTCTGGTAAACTTCTCTCTGCTTTTGTACTTTTTCAATGGAAATCTTATATTTTTCCTGCTGCTCTTTCGTGGCATTATAAGCCCCTTGAAACTCCTTAACCAGAGCAATCAGTCCTTCTAATTCTTTCTTTTTCCGAAGCCCTTCTGTCTTTTTCGTCTCTGCCTTCTGAAGTTCCAGCTCCGCGCTGTCCAACAGCGCCTTGTCTTTCTTTTGCTGCTCCAGCTCTTCCTTCTGCTGCGTTTCTTTCCGGATGATTTCTTCCTGCCATCCATCTATCTGTTTCTGTTCTTTTTTGATCTCTTCTTCCGTCAGCAGACAGCTGTCATAGCTTCGTTTTTCACTGTCCAGTTTATCGTACTCAAACTTGTATTTTTGTAGTTCTTCTCCTGCATCTGCCAGTATTGAAAGGCGTTTTTTTTCTTCCTCATCTTTTTTCTGCAAAAGCTGCTCTTCGGAAATATCCTTCTCTTTTTTTTCACTGACTGTTTCAAGCTTTCCTTCGATTGTTTCCAGCTCTTTTTTCAGCTTTTCCAGCTCCTGATATTTTTTCAGCTTTTCTTCTTTTTCACGGATCCTGATTCCAAGCTCTTCACATCTGTGATCTGCATCTTTATATTTTTCCGCCTCTTCTACTGCAAGCTGTAGAAGTGGTGTTAATTCTTCCAGATCTTTTTCCGCTTTTTTCTTTTTCAGCTCCAGATTTCGTTTCTGAGCCACAAGATTTTGTGCCTCTTCTGCTTTTCGTATATCCTGATTAAGCGAGTCTTCTTTTTCCCGGAGCTCTTTTTCCTGTGCTTCACCATATTCCAGAAACTGCTTCAGAAGTTCCAGACTCCGCTCCAGTTTTCCCTCGAATTTTATCTTTTTCAGTTCGTCAAATTCCTCTGCCTCCTGCCATGAAGCAGTCTCCGTTTTCACTCCATCCAAATACTGGGCAATACTGCGGCGCATTTCATCATATTCCTTATATCTGGCTATTGACGCATCCTTAAGTTTCATCTGAATCTGCTGATAAAGTCCTGTGTGAAAGAGCTGTCGGAAGATCTCTCCTCTCTGTGTAGTTCCTGCCAGAAGTAATTTCTGGAAATCCCCTTGGGCGATCATTGCGATCTGTGTGAACTGATCATAACTCAGTCCCAGAAGCTGTTCCACTGCCGCAGTAACATCTTTTGCCTTTGTCACCGGCTGACGTTCATCCGGATAGATCAGCTGTGCTTCAGCTTTTCTAAGAGTCTGTCCGGTGCCTCTTTTTTTCGGAGCCATATATTCCGGACTCCGGCGCACGTGATAATTTTTCCCCTGATAGGAAAAAACAAGCTCCACAAAGGTCTCTGTGGAAGGCTCTGCATATTTGCTCCGAAACATGGCCGGATCTCTTACCTCTCCACTGGCTCTTCCATATAACGCAAAGGTGATCGCATCAAAGATCGTGGTTTTTCCCGCTCCGGTGTCACCGGTGATCAGGTAGAGACCTCCCTCTCCAAGCTTTGAAAAATCAATCTCTGTTTTGTCCGCATAGGGCCCGAAGGCACTGATGGTCAGTTTTTCCGGTCTCATTATTTCACCTCCTGGATCTTACGGATCAGGTCTTCGGAATATTTCCGCTGTTCTTCATTCATGGGCTGGTTATTCTGCAGTTCAAAAAATTCCTCAAAATATTCCAGCTCAGATTTCCTTTTCACCGTTTCTGTGCCTGCGATCTCCTGGTTTTCTCTTGTGCGTCGGTTATCATATTCCAGCCTCATCAGATTCGGATAAATAGTACGGAGCTTCTGCATTCCATTTACGATATCTTCTTCATCTGTCAGCGTGATCTGCACATAATCCTCTGTGTTTGTGTCCTGATAACCGGACAGTGATGTGATTTCCATGTATGTGCCCTTCAGTTTTCGCATATCCCGTTGAGGCTTCAGCGGAATCTCCCTGATCTTGAGATTTCCTTTTTCCAGAAGCTCCACAACTGTCGCGGATTTCTGCTGTCCTGCCTCGGAAAAAGAATATTTCAAAGGAGTTCCGCAGTAGCGGATGTGCTCGCTTCCCACATTCTGAGGACTGTGGATATGACCAAGTGCCACATAGTCAAAATCCCGGAACACATCTGCCTCCACCTGGTCGATACCTCCAACGGAAATCTCTTCAGAATCGCAGCGCATTGCACCGACCACAAACTGATGGGCGATCAGTACATTGCGATGACGTTTATCAATCTCCATATGTGCAACTGCCGCCTGCACGGCCTCCTGGTAGGTACGGATCTCATCCACCTCTTCTTCTCCTTCCAGCCCGTGCCTCACAGTTGCCGGACGCACAAATGGAAGCAGATGGATCCACACTTCTCCATAGCTGTCCGTTAAACAGTACTTTTCTGTTTTTCCATCGTATACCGGGGTCATGCAGATCCCACTGCTACTCATGATCTGTGAACCGAAAGCGATCCTTTCCGCACTGTCATGATTTCCGCTGATGGCATACACCGGAATCTTCCTTTCTGCCAACTGCGTAAGAAACCGGTCAAAAAGCTGCACGGCTTCCGCAGACGGAATCGGTCTGTCATAAAGATCCCCCGCAAGAAGAACCCCGTCCGGTGCTTCTTTATCAATGATCCTCAGGATTTCATTCAAAATATATTTCTGATCTTCGATCATGGAAAACTCATTGACACGTTTTCCCAGGTGAAGATCTGATAAATGGATCAGTTTCATCGATCACCTGCCACTCAAAATGTGATTAAACATACTCACATCGAGATAATGCGGATTCTCACGAATACCGCTTACTGTTTCTTT
>NZ_JBDGAB010000046.1:6992-30198 GCF_040910705.1 Blautia sp. RTP21359st1_E11_RTP21359_211015 | reverse complement strand
ATTAAACTATTTAAATACGCTGGCGGTTATTCCAAATCAGTATTTAATTAATAGAAAAGGAGGAAGCAGGAGGAATGTAAAACCGCGCATTCCTCCCCACCCGACTGCGAAACAAGGAATATTGTTTCTACGTCGGATGGGGTACCCTGCGCGAAAAAAAGATGGAAAACGATAAAAAAATCAGAAAAAGAATTTTTATGAAAGCACTTTCTACCGTAAAGGCTGTTAATGAAGTTGACTCTGTATTAGATAAAATCGGAATCAATTTGGATTTTGATGACACAGAAAAGCCAGTAGGACGGGCGATGGGCAACTTATTAACTACCCCAAAAGAAGTTGCTTGTGACGCATTGGGCTTAACGCTGAAAACAGAAAAAGGATATTGCACAGGTGCATATAAGGGGCAGCTGCTCCCAATTGAGGTAGAAGTTTATTATCCGGATTCTGATGATGAGAATACTGCGATTCCGTTTTCAATTACATTTGAAGGCATGTGGGATTTATTGGACCTGGCGGCTAAGGATACAGCATGTGCAGCCAAAGTATGGGATTGCTTTGTAAATAGGGATACAGAAGCAAAAAAGTGGATTAAGAATGTATGCGATATTACAGGATGGGGAGAAGTAGACGAAAGATAAAAGGAGCAGCCGGCTTAAGCCGGCTGCTCTAAAGAAAAGAATAAGAAATGCCAGAAATATTATCCCGGGCATTTCTTAATTTTTTTTCTACTGCATAAGGCCTTTCAGATATTCGACAGTGACACCCTTTTCTTTCATCAGTTCTGCAAGTTCTTTAATTGCTTTAGCCTGTTTTTCTTCGGCTTCTTTTGCTTGTGCAAGTTCAAGCTGTTTTCTTAACGCTCTTCTAGTTGCTTTCATCTCTTTGATAGATGAGGCTGCGGCCTGAATGTTTTCCTCAAGTTTTGTTAAGTCTTTTTCGATTTCTTCTGTAGGACGAATTACTTTAACTTTTGGCATTACTAAAACCTCCTTTTTGCTAAAAAGTATATAACATTTTTGCTGTTTTGTATATATTTTAAGCAAAATTTTTGCAAACATTCCGGTAAGTAGAATATATGTTCTGAAAAATGCGGTTGTTTGCTATCTGGCTGATTTTGTTTTTGCGTTTTTTGCCGAAAAAAATCCGGCATATTGCAAATGAAGAAAAAACATTCAAAACAAGAAAGGAAGTAAAATAATGAGTGATAAAAGAATCGTAAGCATTCAGTTAACAAAGACAAAATCGGTTGTAGCAGTAGAGATTGGAAAAAATGAGTATGTTGATGCGGACGGCGTAACATACAAAAACATTGATACTGATTTCATTTCTGATGCAGATGATGTCTCTGAAGAAGAAAAACATGCCTTCGGGTATATGGCGTCATTGCATGATGGCATTGCAGAGCTGGAAGAGCAGAAGTGTGCAATTGATGCGAAAATCGCAGCCTCCAAAAAGGAAATCAAAAAAGCAGAATCCGTCATCAGAAACATGCAGGGCAGAATGTCCATTGCCGATTTCGCGGAAGAGGTTGGCGATAGATTTCCGAAAGGATTATTCGATGAGATGGTAGATAAAGAATTCTGGTGCTGCACGACGCTTCCTGGTGAAGGAGTGGATGAAAATACCATGTATATCTTAAATATCCGGGATGTAAGTCTCAAAAAAGACGGCCTGGAGTCTCTGCCGTTCATGTATGAAGAATACGGAGACTGGGAGATGTATGAAAACGCTGCAGAATACCTGAAATACCAGCGTATAGTTTCAGCATATGCAAAAACCCTGCCAATTAAGGCGGAGTATATCGCCAAGTTATATTACGACAAGGAAGAGGGTCTGCAGTGTGTTTCAGCATATAAAATCAAGCTGGAAAAGAAACTGACAAAAGAATATGTAAAAGAAATTGTTGCAAAGTTAACTGATGGATTTGTGTACGAGAACTGATTGCTACCGGCTGTAGGAATACAGCCGGATTTTTTGTTGTAAAAAAATAAAAGAGAGGAATTTTCCTCTCTTTGAATTTACAGCACTACATTTTTGGTCGTAGAACACCTGAATTTACAGCCCCGCATTTACTGGTAGCGGAACACCTGATTTTAAAGCCCCACATTTGTTTGGTAGTGGAACACCTGATTTTAAAGCCCCACATTTGTTTGGTAGTGGAACACCTGATTTTAAAGCCCCACATTTGTTTGGTAGTGGAACACCTGATTTTAACACATTTTAGAGAAGAATTCTCCCGCCTCTAAGGCGGTGAGATGAATTCTCTTTTTTTACTAAAAGCCTCGCAAAAATTTTACAATCTAGTAAAAATTTGGCATATTATACATGTAAGAAAAATACATACATGAGGTGAACGTATGGCAAAACGAAAATCTAAACATGATGATTTTATCATGACGTGTGAGAAGAATAAGAAGTTATATACACTTGCTGCTACATCTACGCCATCCTGTAGCCTGTATGATGTGATAGACAGGAATTTTGTTATTTCAGAAAAATCTACATCACATAAAAAGTCGTCATCCAGACGTATTGCGAAACCTGACACTGTATTTATTGCATACCGTTTTCGTGGCTATCCAACAGAAGAACAGGAGTCTTTATTAAAGCAGAATATTGGAGCGGCACGTTTTATGTGGAACCGGATGCTTTCTGATTACAACCTGATGTGGAAAGAATTGGGTTTTACTATTCCGATGACACCTGCAGATTACAAAAATGTTTCCGGGATGGAATGGCTGAGAGATATGGACTCTTCCAATCTGGCAAATGTACAGCTCCATCTGGAAAAAGCACGAAATGATTATTTTTCCGGAGATAAGGGGAAGCCACGATTCAAGAAAAAGAATATCTGCACAGACAGTTATACGACAAATTATACTAACCATAATATCAGAATAGAAGGTAATGGAATACGCCTGCCTAAGATTGCGAGACCGATACATCTTTCCATGCACAGACCAGTTACGCCTGGCGGCACATTAAAAAACGTGACCATCACACATGAACCGGATGGAAAATGGTATTTTTCCATCGCGTTTGAATATCCGACAGAAGAAATTGAACCATCCACCGGATTACAGGATTTTTTTGAAACAGGAAACAGGGACGCCGTTTCTGGAATCGGGCTTGATATGTCTGTACCGTTCCTGTATATAGATTCCACTGGCAAGAGGCCGTCCTATGAACTAAATGGACGGGAAGTTCGCTTTCTGAAGCAATACCGCAAATTAGAAAAACGTATCGCAAGGGAGCAGCGTAAACGTTCCAAGATGGTTAAAGACTCTAACAATTACAACAAGCAGTGCCGGAAGATTGCACGTCTGCATGCGAAAGCCAAGCATCGCAGGGACGATTTTCTTCACCAGATTGCTGTAAGGCTTGTTAGAGGGTATGACCTGATTGCGATTGAAGACCTGGACATGGCAGCAATGAAGAAAGGCCTGAATCTTGGAAAATCTGTTTCCGATATCGGATGGGGAAAGTTTACGCAGATTCTTGAAGAATTGTGCAATAAACTTGGAAAACTTCTTATCCGTGTTGATAGATGGTATCCATCTTCTAAGACCTGCAGCCATTGCGGATACATAAACAAGGATTTGAAACTTGAAGACAGGGTGTATGTATGCCCTGAATGCGGGCATGTTATAAGCCGCGACAAAAATGCAGCTGCCAATATCCTGGAAGAAGGTTTCCGGATTCTTGAAGAAAATATGTCTAGACCAGCAGTGGAAGGATATAAAAAGCCTTCCCTGCTTACTATGATTGTGTAGATACGCAATCTATCGGTTACCCGACAATATTACCGGTGGAACGCCGGAGTAGCCTGTCGAGCTACGGGGTCACGCTTACAGACGTGCATAATATGTCACCCGGTTTAGGCAGGAAGCCCCCGCTTCAGCGTAAGCAAGCGGTGGGTAAGTTCACAGATAAGTTCGAAGTATGAACCTTTCTTTGTTGGCTTATATTATCATAATTACGCGTAAAACCGCGGCCAACCTAAATATGCATCGCTTAAATTTACATATTTAGTTGTCCGTCGGATGTAAGCGTAAAGAATTAAAAAATATTTTTTTCTTTTTTTCATCAAAAACTATATTTTTTCGGCATACTATATATGTAACAAGATAAGAACAATCTTGTACCTGGCATTTGCCAGAATAAAACTTAAAAACATATGCCGTTGTATATAAAAGACCTTGTATGTGTAAAATGTTTAAGGCCGTGTACCCGATAGAAAAGGCGGGGAGGTGTCAGCAACAGCAAAAATTGTTGCATAGTATATTTTTTAAAGGTAATCCCCGTAACAAGGGATAGAGGGATAGTGTTAGTCCTGCGAGGCGCTTTCCGGCCTCGCGAAAAAGCCGCGGTCATTGGAGTGAAACGGAATCTGGTAACGACTCCGGCAAAGCCGGGGAGTTATCAACCTCTGGCTGCCCGTCGGTCAATCACATGCCAAATCATACGAAAAATCAACTGTTGTTTTTTTTGTTAACCATTTTTTTTGCCGGCAAAAATCCTGCATATTGTAGTAAACCAGAATAAAGAAGGGAGATACAAAATGCAAAAATATATCAAGCTGGAAGGTTTTGTTAAATCTAACAACGAGGCAGTAGAAGCAGTCGTTCAGCATCTTGTAGAAAAATACAAAATAGAAAAAGAAATGATAAAAAAATACGTGGATGGTGTCACCGTTAACCCAGAGGAAAAATACTATTATCTTGATAAAATATATGCGATGACAAAAACGACCAAACGAAAGCAGCGGCTCGTATACGTGCACGTTGCCGAATATTGCATTGAAAAACTTGCAGGGCAAGCAGTAAGCCCAAAAGAGACGACTAAGTCGTCTCTTTTTTTGCATGATACAAAATCCAGCAAATTAAAAATGTAAAAATAAAGCACCAAAAAAGAAAGGAAAAGAAAACTATGACAAGAGAAGAGTATTTTGAAATCAAAGACGATTGCGTAAAAAATGGAAGAGTTAAGGTAATCACAGCGGAGGATACTAAAGAATCTTTAAGAAAATTCTTTGATGAGTACAATGAAAAATATCTTTTGCTGACAAGAATGACTGGAGATGAATGGCTGCTGGATTTTACATTTGATACATATCAGAAAACTGGAAAGGTTGCAATTCTTAATCCTAAAGATGGCGAATTCTTAACCTCTTTTGGATATGAAAACGGCAGTAAATACAATGGCCCATGTTGGTGGTGTACTGATTATGCGGTATCTGCATTCTTGCGTAGAAAGAAATACACGGAAATAACAAATGGAAAGGTTTCTGTTTATCTGGATGAATTCAACATCCAGTGTTGGAAAGATACAGCAAAAAAGGCATCTGAATATTACGGAAATAATGTTATGCCGGAATCAAAGCTGACTGGAGTTCAGTACAAACAGAAAGTAGACCAAATGATTGATGTAGCATATGGTATTATGAATGGTACAGTTGCTTCAGATATATTCAATCAGATTCCATTAAAAAAAGACGGGACATTTCAGGCAGACAAAACAATTCCTGTATTTTCTAATGGTATTGGCTATGCGAATGTTTACATTAATGCAAACAGCAGTTCATATATTGATGCTTGCGGTATTCAATTATGCATTTTTGCAGAACGGTCAGAATTTGGGCATGAACCGGTTGATTATGACCAGATGGAACTCTGCTCCAAGACTAGAGCAAAGCTTGTAATCAGAGAGCGAAATGGCATTGTCAAAAAGTATCTTCTGAATGCTGACATGTCAGTGAATGACGTTGTTTCAAGAGCGAAGAATCTTAAAGATGCCGATATTACACCAGGCAGCGTATACGCCGAAAAATCAGGAACGGAATATCTGTATCTTGGATGGTGCGATTATAATTTTAAGCAGGATGAAAAATGCCAGCATGTATATCTCAGGTATACAAAAAAAATCCAAGCGCTCATCGACAAGGCAAAGAAGGCTGGAATCGCAACAGTCAATGACTTTAATGTGAAGGTACTTCTTCCAGACATTGACGATTTTACGTTTTCAAGCAGAGACAACGCGAGAAAATTCGTAAAAAAAGTTAAAAAAATATTTGATTAAGTTATGTGGTGCAGCCGGGAAGGAATTTTCCGGCTGCTTTTTTGCAATTATATTTCGACCAGATTTTTTTACCGGCAAAAATCCGGCATATTGTAGATGCAAATACAAAACAAGAAAAAAACAAGAAAGGAAGAAAAAATAATGGCAAAAATAATCAAATTAAATGTGTATGAAAAAAATGTATATGCGGTTCAGGTGGAAGACAATCTGTATATTGACGAGCTTGGCGTAAAGCATTTGTCACCGTCTCCGGAAAACTGCAAAAACACCAGAAATGTACCTCCGGCTCTCCGGACTGCATTAGAACACCTTGCAAAAAACCACACAGCAAGAAAAAAGGTAGAAGACAAGCGTACTAAATTCCTTAAAGAAATCAGGCAGCAGCTGAATGAACTTGAGAAAGATGAATGCGCGATAATGAAGGAACTGCGTGATGCAAAAGGTGTAATCAGTAAAAATGAGTTTGTTGAAGCTTTCTATGAAGCACTGCCTGACAGGGTGAAAGATGCAATGAAACGGTATGGATATTCTGCTGGAAGCACTCCGTATAATCTTGGATACGATGACAACCATATCTATATCATCAGAAATGTGATTGTGTATAAATACAACAAGAACATTCCGTATGCTTATGAAGAGTATGACGGCAATTGGATGATGTGTGATGAGGCTGAAGAGATGGAAGCATATAAAAAAGACATCAAAAAGAACGAAAAACTGCTCCCGGTATCTATACCTATTAATAGTTACATGTGGACAGGAGACAAGTTCTCAACCTGGTATTCCGGGGTGTATGAGATTGCTATTGAAGACGACATGACAAAAGAATACGCAGAAGAACTTGCAAAGAAATTTGCAAGATAATGCCTGATTTGCCGGCTGCAGAGATGCGGCCGGTTTTTTCATGTACGGAAAAATACAGCATATTTCATTTGTAAATATAAATTTTGTATACAAAGAAAGGTGGATTAGACTATGCAGTTTGTAATTTTGAAAGACGAGTATGAGTTGGACCAATATGGAGTTGAAATCAAACATAAGATTGCTACTGAATGCAACGAATATTTACAGACAGGAGAATGCAGCCTGACAAGCAGGCCTGCCGATAGTCCTGATGTGGTTCACGTTGATGAGAATGAGGTTCCAGATGATGTGAAGACTGTGCTGAAAACAGCTTATGAAGCAAGAGAAAAATATCTTTCTCCTGTATCCAGAACGACAAAGGAAGGAGCAGCAAGACTGAGGGCTGATTATGATAATGCGATGAAAGCACTTGATGAGTTTTCGCATAAGGACGAAATTTCACTCTTAGATTTTGTGAAGGAATTTTTTAAACATGTTCCTGATGAAATCAAAAAAGAGATAATTGACAACGAATATAAGGTGATGACGAATTTTTCTGATGTGGATTTTTCCTGTTATGAAGAGTTTGCGAAGATTTCGTCCAAAGAATTAAAAATCTCTCGAAAGAAAATAGCTGCAGATGATGAGGATGCGGTCAAAACTTGTGATTTGGAATTCAATGGAAAAATCACTTATACGACAGACATTAAGGCAATGAAGCTGAGAATCAAATTGTTGGAAGAAAATTCAAAACCTTTACCTGTTCCGTGGAAAGGAGAGAACTATATCAAAAAAGAAATCAAAGCAGGGAAGCATGTAATGGTTGTATATGATGAATATATCATTCCATTCCACGGCATAATGACAAAAGCATATGCAGAAATGCTGGCAAAGTTGTTTCTGAACACTGATGGAAGTATGAAACGATGGCAGGTATGCAATATCAAGAAAAAACTGCACAAGAAAACTTACAGCATCTAGTAATGGGTGCTGTTTTTTTGCCGTAAAAAGAGATACAGTCAGTTTTTTTTGTGCACGGAAAAATCCAGCATATTTCAATTGTAAATATAAATTTTGTATACAAAGAAAGGTGGATTAGAATATGCAGTTTGTAATTTTGAAAGATGATTATTGTATGGATAAGTACGGAATCGAACTTAATTCAAAAAAACCAAGTGGCTTCAAAGATTACTTTTTAACGGGAGAGTATAACAGGCGCTCACTGAGTCCTTCTCATAATATAACTCATATTGATGAAACCGAAGTTCCAGAAGATGCTAGAAACGCACTTAAAACAGTATATAGTGCGTGGAAAAAGTACTCTTCCGCGGACGCTGGACAATCAAAAGAGTTATTGTCAAAACTTGAAAAAGAATATGAAGATGCATTGAAAATGCTTAGGGAATTTTCTTGTAAAGACGAAATCTCACTTTCAGAGTTCGTACAGGAATTTTTAAAGCAGCTTCCGGATGAAGTTAGAAATGAAATACAAGAAAATGGATATAAAGTTACCACTGATTTTTCTGATGCAGACTTTTCATGCTTTGATGAATATGACGAAATTTCGTGTAAAAATCTGAAAATTGCACGAAGTAAGGTAGCCACAGATGATAAAGACGCAGTTGAAACGTGCGATATTGAATATAGCAAGAAAATTACATATAAAGAAGATATTGCAGCACTGAAACTAAGAATCCAATTATTTGAAACTTTTTCTAAGCCTTTATCTGTTTCATGGAAAGGAGAAAGCTATATTAAAAAAAGTACCAAAGCAGGAAAACCGGTAATGACTGTATATAATGAGTATGTTATTCCGTTTTCTGAAATACTGACAAAAGCGTATGCGAAAATGCTGGCTACATTGTTTCTTACCACTGATGGAAGTATGAAACGATGGGCAGTAAATGTGAGTAGCGAAAAAAGAAAACTGCATAAGAAAACTTACAGCATCCAGTAATGGATGCTGTTTTTTTTGTTGCGATAAAAAATGAAGCCGGTTTTTTCGTGTGTGGAAGAATCCGGCATATTGCAGTTGTAAATATAAATTTTGTATACGAAGAAAGGGGAATTAAATATGCAATTTGTAATTTTAAAAGATGATTACGAAGTAGACGAATACGGGATTGAAATTAAACGTGAAAACCCTCCGGAATTTAAAGATTTAAAGCCGGCCATGAAAGTTATCAACGAATATGTGACAACGGGAGAATTCGGTGTGGAAGGCAGACAAGCCGGAGATAAGAATGTGGTTTATATTGATGAATCTGAGGTTCCGGAAGATATCAGAAATGCGTTAAAAACAGCCTATATTGCACAGAAGAAATTTCTTTCTTTGCGTCCTACAGCACAAAAAAAAGATGTCGCCAAGTTAGAGACTGAAAGAGATGAGGCATTCAAACCACTTAGAGAAATTTCTCATAGAGAAGAACTCACTCTTACCGAATTCGTTCAGGAGTTTCTGAATTGTATTCCTGATGAAATCAAGAAAGAAATGCAGGAAAATGGCTACAAAGTCACAACAAATTTTTCCGAATCCGATTATTCTTGCTATGAAGAATATGCCAGAATTAATGCTAAGGAATTAAGAATTTCAAGAAAAAAAGTTGCGACTGAAGATGAGGAGACAGTGAACGGCTGCGATTTGGGGTACAGCAAAAAAATAACATATGCATCAGATGCTGCGGCTCTGAATTTAAGAACGAAGCTGCTGAAAGAAAATTCCAAACCCTTATCCGTTCCATGGACAGGAGAGCATTACATCCGAAAGAGTTCTAAAGCCGGGAAACCAGTAATGACTGTTTTCGATGAGTACTCCATTTCATTTTACGGCATATTAAAAAAGGAATATGCACAGCTTCTTGCAAGACTCTTCCTGAATACGAGTGGAGCAATGCAAAAAGTGCAATTGTCATATGCTAAGAAAAAACTGCACAAGAAAACTTACAGCATCCAGTGATGGATGCTGTTTTTTTTGCTGCAATGCACACAAAAAAAATGCCGCCTGAAAATTTCAGGCGACCATAGTTTACAGCGTCAAATTTAACTTTTACCAATCTTATCCAAAATGAGTTTTTTGACATCAAGCAAATCAACGTAACCAATTTCGTCTATTGCCTTTGGTATCTGTTCTAATGTTCTAGTAGGTAAGACGTCATACTGTATTAGTTTTGCAAGGTTTTCGGCTTCGTTTTTATCGATGAATTCTTTCGCCAAAGCTTTTCCTACTCTTTTTAAGTATTTCTTTATTTCTTCATTAGGTAAGACCCCATATTCATGAAATGCAAGAATACGTTTGAGATTAGGATTCTTGCCAAATGTTTTATAAAGCGGTTCTGCGAACCCTGTTTTCTGAGAATTCAGCAAAGAATTTATCTCGTCTTTGATTTCCTTGGTAATTGAATCTCTGTTTGGAAGATAAATCGTGCGAGATGGTGTGATTATTTTTGTTGCGGCTGTTCTTTCAACGATATTATCCGGAATATCGTCTGAAGCAAAAACAATTATCTGTGCATTAATATAGCCATATTTGTCAAATCCTCCAAAAGAAGCTGGAATAAATAGTTTTTTTATGCTGGCTCCTATAAATGCCTTTTCGTGTATTGTTTTTGTTCCTTCATTTATTTTGACTGTTTCTAATGCTCCGCAATTATAGAATACATAATCATTAAGTTCGCTTAACGCGCCAGGAGTTTCTATAATGGTAAGTTTTGTGCAGTTTCTGAATGCGTCATCCCCTATTTTCTTGACTGAGTCAGGAATTTTTACAGAGGTAATTTGACAATCAATAAATGCACCATTTCCAATCTCTTCTACTCCATCTTCTATAGTTACATCATCAATTTTGTGGCAAAAGCAGGAGACTACTTTACGCATATCCTTCGTATATACAATATCATTTATAGTTGTATATTCTGGATTAGTTGAACTAATTTTGGCATTATATCGCTTCAAGTATTTTACATTTGCTTCAGACATATGGTCTGTGCCCATAAATACTAAGTTGTTTGGTACAGAATAAAACATGTCTCGCCTGAAAAAAGCCTTGTTGCATTTTATAATCATAGTTGCATCCATATTATAATCAAGAAACGTAGCCATTGCTGTTGCGAAATTTGGGATTATATATTTTTCTGCGTTTTTATTAAAATCGCATGCGATGGTTCCGGCCATTTTTACTCCGTCAACAAAAGGCTTTTTCATGCATGCCAGGCCAGATTTTTCAAATGCCTTAACTGAAACATTTACTATGTCTTCTGTATGGATAACCTGATTTGATTTGCAACCAATTAAGGCATCTTCATCGATATCTGTTATACCTCTTAAATCCAGTAGCTCATCTTCTTCCAAGCAGAAGGTATTAAGCAAAAGATTTTCTGCGTCATTTAATTTTCTTATCAGCATTGTTCCGGAAGGGTACTTCAGATTCGTAGATACGATTTCCCTTACGTTTGGGAACAATGTGTTTGAAAATTTAATATATAGTTCATTGCTTTCACCGAACCTTAAACGTTTAACACTTGGAAATGATTTTTTATTGCAATCAAAATTTAAACGTATGCCATATAAATCACCAAAATCTACCTCTTCCGTATTTGGTTCTACTTTGATATCCATGCAAACACCGTCGCTTACTAAAAATGATACGCCATTTCTTTTTACCCATTCACCTATTAAACTGTAATTTTTTTTCATTTTCGTCATTCCTTTCTTTGTTGTGTGTTAGTTATTTCAATTTTAATATGCATAAAATATGCTAAGAAAAAACTGCACAAGAAAACTTACAGCATCCAGTAGTGGATGCTGTTTTTCCGTGCAGAAATCCGCAAAAAAAATACGGAAAAAATAAAAATTCGGTATATTGGATGAAGAAGTGGTAGGTAGAAAAGTGGGGAAGAAAAAGCAAAAAATAAAGAACAAAAAAAATAGAAAGAAAATAGAAAAAGAAAGCGAAATGTTGGAAGCCGTAAGATTGAGGTCGACGCCGAAGGCGCCTTGATGGAAGGTTGTCGCAAGCGAAAGACTGAGATTTACTCTGTAAAGAAAGATGGGAGGCGGTGGAAGATTGCCGACTGGTTTAAGCCGATTTTGCCGGCTGCTGTAAATAACAAAAAAAGAAAGGATAAAAAATAATGGCAAAAATACTTCTCAGTATATATCCGGAATATACAAAGGCAATCTTTTCCGGAATGAAAACAGAAGAGTTTCGCAGAAAGGTTGTAAACGAGCTGCTGGAAGGCGGAAGCCATACTTTATATTTCTACGAGACAAAGAAGAACGGGGGAGCCGGAAAGGTTGTGGGTCAGGCAGATGTAAAAGAAGTGTTTGTGACACTGTATGCCGAATATCTGCCCTCAGGTTTACCGCAGCTTGACGGCCTTTCAGTTGAAAAAATGCAGCAGATGTATATCACCTGGTGCAGGCAGAAAGAAAAGCCATCTGTCGGGTGGTGGTATAATGACAGCGATTTTACGGCTTACCGTAAGCTTATCGGATGGACTGGAGACCCGAAGCATTATTACAACTACGTGCTGAAGCTTGAAAATGTTCAGAAATACGATACTCCGCTTGATGTTTCCTGTTTTACATATGAAGATGGCAAAACGATTACCCGCCCGCCGCAGAATATGTGCAAGTGTCTGCCTGCCTGATTTCGCCGCGGCAAAAATCCGAAGCGATAAACATATACAAAGAAAAGAGGTAAAAATAATGGAAACAAAATACAAAATCAACATTCATGTTTTGGAGGCCTGCAACTTCCGTTGCCGGCAGTGTTTTTCTAAATTTGGAACGAAAAAACTGCTACCGGTGGAAGGCTGGAAGAAAATCATAGACAATTGCATTGCCGGGGCAAATGTGACTGAATTTAACATCGCCGGTGGCGAGCCGATGCTGTATCCGGGGCTGGTGGAACTGACGAAATATATACGAGACAAAGGCGTGAAAGTTTCGCTCATCACGAATGGCTCTCTGATGAATGAAGAATGGATTAAGAATTACGCCTGGATGTATGAGACAATCGGATTTTCTGTAGACAGTATTAACGATGAAACAAACAGAAAGATTGGAAGATGTAACAAAAATGGGAAGCCGATAGCTGCCGGTAAGATTGTGGAGCTCTGCGAGCTAATTCGGAAGTATGCGCCGGGATGCCGGATTAAGATTAACACTGTCGTTTCAGCGTTGAACAAAGACGAAGTGATGTCTGATTTTATTGACGAAATCGCCGCTGACCGGTGGAAAATACTGAGGATGAAGCCGTTTCAGTATAACAGCTTCTCAAACCTGGATATTCAGGTTTCGAATGAAGAATTCGAGGAGTTTGTAGAGAGAAATAGAGACAGAAAAGGAAAAGAAGATGGAGTGACAGCAGAGGCAGGAATGGAAACAACAAGACGGGAGATTGTCGTAGAGCCGGATATGAAGGCCTCATATGTGTTAATTGATTCCAATGGATATTTGCTGGATAATGCGGTGGATGAGATGACGCCGGTTGTAGTATGTGATTGTTTGATGGAGGACTTCGCAGAGGGGCTGCGGAGACTGACACTGGATAAGGAAAAGTATGAGGCGAGATATAACTGAACAGCAATTTTTCTACATGGCATTTTTTCTACATATTACTTTTGTAAATAAAAATTTCAAATAAAGAAGGGAAAAATACTATGAAAAACAACAAAAACCTCAATCCACTCAATGACCCGGAAGTTGCAGAAATGCTTACAATGTCTCCAGACGACCAGCTGTGGAGCTTTTTGGATGATTGCGTTCCATATGACGGAAAAGATGCCGTTCTTGTAATGATGGGCGATTTTGATGTTGACAACAAAAATGAAGACGGCAATATTACTATTAACGGCGTGCCGTACTGTGCAATGATAACAGACATGATTTTCGAAAAAAGCGAAGAAGAACTGTTATCAATGCCTTTGACAAAACAGTACGAAAAATACTTCGCAATCCAGAAAGAGTGCTACAGACCGTATTTTACCGAATGCTGCATTCTTGATGATTACAATGACCTGACGGAAGAACAGCATGATTTCCTGGATGAACTCGAGACAGGAAGTATTTTGGCCGTGTCATTAAAGAATCCAGAAAATGCTGTTTCCGTAAGAGTTTCAATTTCTTTCGTAGGATGCGGACGCGATATCTGTAAAGAAGGATGGCTAATTTTGTTGTATGTATAAAATACAACAGAGACCGAAAGGAGAAAAAAATATGAGTAAATTAAACACAGAAGAATTATTGGGAAAGAATGTGGTTATTTCTGAAGGAGTGCATCCCAACTGAAAGAACAAATGCAATTTTTGTAATGCTGAGTGACATCAGCCCAGATTTTGTTAACAATAATGGAGATATTGTTGTTCCGGGAACCCCGGCATGCGAGACGCTGGAGATGCTGAAAAGAGAATATGCCTGATATTTGCACCACGTTTTTTGCGTGGTGTTTTTTTTGCGGCGAAAAATCCTGCATATTGGATATGTAAAAACAAAAAGAAAGGAACAAAAAAAATGACAGATATGGACAAAATGACAATGAGAGACTACGCAAAGAGGTGCGGGGTAACTTACGAATGCGTAAGAAGGACAGTAAATAAAGAGTTAAAAAATAACCCTGTGTTTGAAAAATATGTACATAAACTGGGCAGAACTACATACCTTGATAGTCGCGCAGTAGAGTATCTTGATACGCGTGGCAGAGGGAACAAGGCTAATTACTCACAAAAAGTAAGTGAAGTAGAAGACTTAAAGAGTCAAGTCGAGGAATTAAAAAAGAAGGCCAATGAATTGGAAGCAAAATATAATTCCGAGAGAGAGAAGTGTGAACTTCTGCAAAACGAGCTGCATACTCAAGCCATGGGATTTATTGACAAACTTTATGATATTGCTATAAAAAATCGTGGAGTAGATGTTAAATGTTTGAATAAAACAGACAAGACCAGTGACGACAATAATTTGGTTGAGGTCGCGTTGTAATTTTTTTCATACTGCAAATTTTAACCCGAGGTAAACGCTTCGGGTTTTTATTTTGCACAAGAATCACACATATTAAATATGTAAAACTAAAAAATACACACGAAGAAAGGAGCAAAAAATGCAGACAATATTAAACTTGAAAAAGGAGTTTATCGATTCCGGATGGTGGGATATCGATGAAAGAATCAGCTCTGACAGCTGGGGAAATGGAAAAATCGGGTACACAATCTGGATTCGGCGTCCTGACTGGCACGGAAAAGATGCCTTTTCACTGACAGGTAGAAGTGTTAAATTGCACGCAATGTGTGACGATGCCTTCGACGAAGTTAAGGTGATTGCGACTCTTGAAAGGCTGAAGAAACTGGCTGATACCGCATGGAAAGAATTTCCGGAAAGCATTCCTGTGCAAAATGCATTCGGCGAGCTTGTGGAAGAAGTGATGATTAAGCCGTTTGCGGAAGGAAAAGATGTGTAAGGAGGGGCAAGTATGGCCTGGAAAGCTGAATGTAATCGCCGAAAATGGTACTGCATCCTTGGATGGGATGCGGTTTCCTGGTTCTCGGAATACAACTACAACGAATGGCGTCGGTCATTAACCCCGGCACAGATTCGGAAACTGGAAGAATACGAAAAGAAACAAAAAGAGAAAAGCGAAAAAGACTTGGAAAATGCTTTTGCTGCAATTCTAACAATGTATACAGCCACAGCTGGAAGCATATGGGAACGAAGACCAGATATCTGGTAAAGAAAGGAGCAAGATATGAGTACTTTTGAAACAATTTATGTAATCGGTCACACAATCGGAAGCTTCTTGTTGCTGATGATTCCGTTTTTTGTTGTTAAAGACTATATTATGCCATTTGTCAAAAGAGTATACCAGTATATTATAGATGACTACGAAGAGTTTAAACAATGGCAGGCTACAAAACGTCAGAAAGGAGAAGATAAAAATGAGTAAAAAAGATATCTTATCAACTCCAAAACACGGATGGTGCAGTTTCCATCTTGCAGACGAAGAGAAGGAGTTCAATGCAGCGTTAAGTTATCTTACAGATGTGATGTATGATACCTTAAAGATGTGCCTGACTTATCTCCAGACCGGCGCCGCTGCCGTAATGTATGACAGAGAAGGCGAAGGAACATTTCTTTTTGTAATTTCAGACTACGATGTCTATATTCTGGATGAAAACCTGTCTGGCGGCATGGTACATTTTGAAAACCTGCGGGCAGACGACATTTGCGAAAACACCCTTGGCTGCTATTATGCTGATACTATCGGCTGGCTAAACTTTGCAAACATGAATGAGCAGAGCGAAAAAGAATACGAAAAATACGAGAAAGGAGAGGCTGCTGAAGTTCATGGGATGGTTAAGGAAATCAGAAAACTTCTGAACGAGAGGACCGGGAGGAAGAGCAGGTGGACTGAAATCCGGTGCGATTTCTTTGATGAGGAAGAAAAGTACTGGCTCGTGGATGCCTGGAAGACAGGAGATGACAACGAAGAAGGCGAGGTAATCGCAAAGATTTCTGAAACCGGAGAGGTTGTTTATCTTGACATGGAAGCCGAAGATGACGAATATGCGAAAGAAGTAATTGATGAAAAACTGAAAGAAGTCAAAACAGACTGTTAATTCTCTGAGAGAAAGCGCAAAAGCGTTTTCTCTCTTTTTTCTTTTTAGATAGATTCGGCATGCTATATCTGAAAGATATAAAAGAACAAGAAAGGAGAAATGGGGATAGACTAACATTCCTGCAAAAGAAAATGAAAAAATTAAAAAGAAAAAATTACCAAGACAACGACTTTATCAAGTGGCTAAAGCAAAAGTACAACGACAAAGATTCTGGATTGTTTACGCATCTATATTGCCAAATATTGCTGAAGATTTATTTGTGTGGCGTAAATACCTTGGTTCTTATCTATTGTGCAAGATTAGTGAGAAGGAAGCGAGCGCTGATTAAACAAATTAAAAAATCGCCTCAAAAATATACAGAAATACTATTAAAGGCGGATACGCAGCTACCGGATGAAGAAATGGAGCGATTTTTGCATGAAGCAGAAGAATCACGAAAAAACGCAGAATTGGAGAAAAAAGAAATAAAAAACAAAAAAAGTACATGTATAATTGTTCGTGATGCTATATTTGAAATTTGCAATAAGATATTTTTGTTCACAGGTATATATCTTCTTGCTTGCAAAATCTTCAACCGTGATTTAACTAACATTGAAATTATCCTAGCTAAATGCTCATATGCTGAGTTCGCGTTTTTGGTCTTGTTGTACCCCATGTGTATTGAAAAAAAATCAAAAGAAAAGGGTACATATACTACAAACCTGACCGTTGGGACGATAGCTCTGTTTTTGGAGCTTGGATTAATATTGTTTTCTTTGCACTGAAAAAGGGGATTTCTCCCCTTTTTCTTTTTTCTTAAAAATCCAGCATATTATCCACGTAATAAATTGTAAAACAAGAAAGGAGATTCAAAAATGGAAGTAAAAACAAAAAAGGCATTTGAATCTGGAAAGTTATATGGAGTTTACAGATGCGGAAAACGCGAAAAGTTGCTGCGTAAAATACCACAGATAGAGAAGCTGGATATGCCTGATGCTACAGGAATTATTATCTCTGGTATCATGAACTTTGGGAATGATTCGGATACTATCAGGGCAATGGCGAAAGACGCTATTGGCTGTGATGCAGAGGACATTAAAATTCCGTATGATGAATCTAAGTTTGCACGCCAGCGTTTTATCAACGAAATCATTATCGGTAAACTCACTGGCTCCATAAGATTCAGCGTGCAGTCATTAATCGATACTTTCTATGATTTCCTGGATATGCCAACGGATGCCACAAAGCAAATGCAGGCAAAAGATGACATCAGGGACATCAACAGATATATCAATTGTGAACAGCGGAAGCCAATTTTGATTGGTCAGCCGGTTGTAACAATTGATGATACTGATTTTATCTGTCAGACAGACTGTATGTTCGCTGGATATCAGACGGTAAAAGTGAATAAGCATAGAGAAGGCCGAAGGTGGGTTTACGACGAAATGTGTGTATATGCTATTGAAGCCGTAAGAATATTTTCAGGAAAGCCAAATGTAAAAGAATCATCAAAAATACTTGATACTGGTACAAACACTCGTCTTGAGTTTTATATTATGTTGAAAGCTATGCAGGAATGGGCGAGCAAAAATAAACCAGGCGAAAATGTGTTACTTCGGGCAAGTTATTATTTTCTTCAAAAAGAAAGGGAAAATGATAATAATTATAAGGATGATTTCTTCGGAAAAGGCGGAAATGTTGTAACGCTGCAAGCTTTCTCAAATGATATGTCTGAAATAGATAAATCCTTCATCCCACAGATTAAAGAGTTTGTTGCCGGGCAATCTGTTTCAGCAGAAAAATGCCAGAACTGCAAATCTCGTGTCTTGTGTGAATATCATGATGCGGCTGTTCCATTGACAGAGGAAGAGAGACCGAAACCGACAAGTCTACCCATCCTTAGCAAGGACCAGACAAAGGCGGCAACTACGTTAAGTGGAAACATTCGAGTGATTGCTACGGCAGGAAGTGGTAAAACAACTGCAATGGCATATCGAATTATGAATCTGATTAAATCAGGTGTTGAACCTTCAAAAATCGGATGCTTTACATTTACAAACGCTGGCGCTGGAGAGATGAAAGACAGGATTAAAGGATTTTGTGATATCGCAGGCCTTGATGTTGATATTGAGCAGATGGTGATTTCCACAATCCATTCATTTGGGGATTCTTTGTTGAAGGATTACTATTATCTGCTTGGATACACAAAACCGCCTGTGCTTATCAACGAAATCCAAAAGACGAAGATTGTCGAGAAGATTTTGTCTGAAAATGACCCTATTGATGAATTGATTGACAGGTACAAGAATTTCTATCTGGACATGTTCAAAGCAAAAGGAATCCTTGAGTTGATGAAGGGATATTTTTCCGCTATTCAGGAAGGCATGTCTCAGGATGATTTAAAAGAATCATCGGGATTACAGCCAAAAACGGTAGACGCTATCTATAGTATGTATATGCAGTATGACAAGTATAAAAAAGAAGCGTGCCTGATTGAACACAGCGACCAGGAACTCGGAGTCTTGAAATTGTTGCGTGTACATCCAGAACTTTTTGATGAAGTCGGAATTGAGCATATCTCTGTTGATGAATATCAGGACACATCAAACGTTCAGTTTGAAATCATCAATGCGATGAGGAAAGCGAGCTGCGTAAAGTCATTATTTATTGTTGGCGATGATGACCAGAGCATTTATGGATTTCGTGATGCGAATGTAGAACTGATTAAGAACTTCTTTGATATGATTGGCGAAACGCACGGAACTGATGTGCGACTCATGGAAAACAGACGCTCCACAGGGAATATTGTTGATTTTGCTGCAACGCTTATTTCATTTAATGAAGATAGGATTGACAAAAAACCGAAATCAACAAATGAACTGGGAATCCCGGTAAACGTCGAAGCGTTTGACATGAAAGAAACGGAGCAGGAATACATTATTGAGTCAGTAGAAGAGCTGATAAAGAATGGTAGAAAAGAAAATGAAATCGCAATCCTTGCTCCGACTAACATGGAATTACTCACTTATGCTGACATGCTGCAGAAAAAAGGGATTAAGACAGTAAGTATTAATCCAGAGCCAATCCTTGAAAATCCTCGTGTTCTTGGAGCAATTGGACTTGTACGGTTTATGCTTTACGGGAGTGAATTCGGTGGCACTGCGTATATCAATGCAAAAACTAATGGTGCAGCCATCTCAAAAACAAATGAAGAAATCAGGGATGATATCTTAGCTTTACAGGAAGTGGCTTCTGGAATAAAAAATGTAACAAGTTTATTCGAAAAATTCAAGGAACTTGATACAGATGAAAATGACGAAATATATCAGAGTTTTCTGGACGATATCAATACAGCAATGGGGGAGGCTGTGAAAATGGAAAATCTTCCAGCGGTATGTGAATACGTCATTGACTTCGAACGATTCGGACAGAAACAGACGGCCAGAAAAGAAAAAGCCTATGACGGAGTTGTTCTGTCAACAATGCACTCTTCAAAAGGAAAAGAGTGGCCAGTCGTTTTCTGTTCCGTAACAAAACTGCAAAACAGAGATATGGCATGTGACGCCATCCCTGAAAAAAACAGACTTCTTTTTGTAGCCTGCACAAGAGCAAAAAAAGAGCTCTATATTTCAGGCGTAAAAAATGTGTCTGGATGGGGAACGCAAGGCGACGAAAACTTATTTTTAGCAGAGTGTCTTGAGGTAAAGAAAACGTTTGATGACTCGCGGCTGAAAAATGCTGTATAAAAGATTTTCCATTTAAATTTAAATTAAATTTGTGCTAAACCTCGGATTTTCCGAGGTTTTTTTGTGTTAAAATACATAAAACAGAAAAATTTGTCGTAAAATAGCATTAGATGCGAAAGGCTATTGTTGAATGACAACGTAGCGATTTGGTATAATAATAAGAAAAATGATTGGAAAAATATGGTAAAAGCGTATGGATAAAGATTTGTATAATTTTACAACTGAATTGATAGATGCGTTGAATAATACAGAAGACCTGTATGGATTTCTATTTACCGTACAGACAATCAATGCAGCAGGGACAAGTATTGAAACGCTTGAAGTGAGAAGTGAAGATGGCAGTATATGTCAGGCATTTCATCTGCAGTTCTTGCGTCAAATAAAGGAGAAATACAAAATGACGATAAGAGATGTCGTTTATTATATAGTTGATGAGATGGGCCTGAGATAATATTTTCAGATAAAGCTGTTTTATATTGTTTTCCATTTTTCATGTTAAGTTTGTTGCAAAACAAATTTGTGAAATGGAGGATAAAAGAATGGATAAAACAGACGATTTTCAACTTGGTCAGATGTATAAAATGGAACCGGAAGAACCAGAGGTAAAAGAAGATATTGACCATTGGCTTGATGAAGAGGACATCGGAAATAATTTTATGCTTCGCCAGCAGTATATGAACCAAAACCGCCAGGATGAATTAGACCACGGATTTGGTGGGAAAGATGACGATGGGTTCAGGGGGCTCGATAGTTCCGATGGATTCGATGGACCATATACATCAGGTTTTGATTTTGATGATTTTGATATGGAAAGGTAAGAAAACAGCCTGTAAGGAGAACCCACCTGACAGGCTGTTATATTTTGGACTTATCTAGTTTGCAAAATTATTTTGCATATTACATATACGAGAATAGCATATGATATATTTACAAAAAAAAGGAGGCATTTATGACCAAACAGAAACTAACAGCAATGGCTATGGCCGCATTGACAGCATTAACGCCTGCCGCAACTACGAATGCGGCTATCGCTCCGTCAGATACAGATGTCATCGTATCTGAAAATGACGACACTTCAAAAGAAGCGACCGACGAGGTAGCAATTGATAAAATCATTGCTATAGAGAATTCCGTGAAGTTGACAGATAAAATCGCAGCAGAAAATAGAAACAAAAATATTATGCTTAGCCCAACAAGCTTAAATTTTGCTCTTGGTATGATTGCAGAAGGCGCAAAAGGGGAGACAAAAGAAGCTTTAAAAGAATATCTTGGAACAGATGATTTTGCTGCTTATGCGAAGCAATATATGGAAAATATCAAGAAATATAATTCGGATGAAGAAAATTACGGATATAAATCAAAATTAAAAATCGCTGATGCGGTATGGGCGGATGACGGCCTTAAGCTGCAGGATGCTTTCAAAAAGAGCGTGAGTAGCAATTTCTCGGCAAAAGTAGAAAACCTAGATTTTTCTAATACAGATAAGACATGCAAGAGAATCAACAAATGGTGTGATAAAAATACAGAAGGATTGATTCCAAAAATCATAACACCAGATACTATCAGTAAAGATACGGAGTTGTGCCTGACAAATTCTCTATATTTTGAATCAGGGTGGAGTGGAGACCCATGGACATTATCCAATAAAAAAGAGAAATTTGGAGATAAAGAAAAAACAAAATATATGACCTGCGCGGGCGACCGATATTATGAAAATGATAAAGCGACCGCATTCGGACGGAACTACGCAAATGGTTTAAGCTTTATCGGCATTTTGCCAAATGAAGAGGGTGATTTTACACTTGAAGGCTTGGACATTGAGAGTCTGCTGAAATCTGAACCAGAATACGACGAAGTGGATTGTAAGATGCCAAAACTTAATTTCGAAACTTCGGCAACTTTAAATGATATGCTTTCAGACCTTGGTCTGGAAAATATCTTTTCAAATGATGCTGATTTTTCCGGTATCGCAGATAAAAACACAAAAGTCAGTGCAGTACTTCAGAAAACAAAACTGGAGCTGGATGAAAATGGTACAAAAGCAGCAGCTGTTACGGCGGCAGTTATGGAGTGTATGTCGGCAATGGCTCCGGACCCAGTGGTAAAAAGCGTGGAATTAACAAGGCCATTTGCATTTTTGATTTTTGACGAAATGAATAACGAAATATTGTTCATGGGAAAAGTGGTGACAGTTAAATAAGAAAGTTAATAAGGACCGGATAATCCATATTCGGTCTTTTTTTTGTGTAAATTAACTTCGCACGCGGGTTTGAATCCCCGTTCGTGCGCTACACTCAGCCTTGCGGCTTTGCTTCTCAGCCTCTGCGAGACTTGGTCATGACTCCGGCAAATCCGGGGAGTTATCAAGGAATTTAAAAAAAGCAAATCCTGAAGGTTTATTTACATCCGCCATTATTCGAAAAAAAAGCCCTGGAAGAGCGCCAGTAACGGTCACTCTTTCGGGGCTTTTAATCATAAGACTAAAGTCTAAATGTTTTTTTATTTCCTCCTGCGTTGTTAATCGCATTAAGAAGATAAGCAGTAGCAGAAGTCATCTCGGCATGCTTGACTTGCGGCAGAATCTTATTCATTGCTGACATTGTCATTAAGTTAAGTTTCAGGAACTCAACGAGTCTGTCCTCATCTTTCTGAGCAATATATCTCTTGGTGATACTTGTTGCAGCACGGCGGAGGTAAGTGCGAATTTCAGGATTCTGGTTGTATCCGTAAACCTTAACGGCTATGTTCTGCTTAGCCTCAAGATGCCGGGAACATTCACCCGGTCTGTTGATAAAGTTTTTGTCTTCTACAACCTCTGCAAGGGTCTTGTAGCCAAGGCTACGCTGAAGGTCGTCTTTCTTGTTAACTTCAAGATACATTGGGAAGAACAGTTTATTGCTCCCATCGGTCACTTCAACGATATCAAACAAATCATTAGGACGTGCTCCATCG
>NZ_JBDGAB010000046.1:0-6840 GCF_040910705.1 Blautia sp. RTP21359st1_E11_RTP21359_211015 | reverse complement strand
GCATTGGGTCCAATGCTCTCAAGTCCTTCGTTAAATATCAGATTGGAAAGATTCCAACAATTCGCAAACGCACTTTCGCCAATCAATTTGACATTAGACGGAATCTCTACCTTTGTCAGAGCATCGCACGCAAAAAACGTCATACCACCGAAACCAGCCCCGATATTTTTGATACCTGAGCCAAAATCAATATTCGTAAGCTTTCTGTTGCCAGAAAAGGCACGATATCCAATGCTTTTGAGGGTATTGGGTAATTTCAGGCTTGTAATTTCTGTATCAGAACATGAACAGTCACCAATATACTTAACTCCTTCTGGAATAAGCATAGAGCCTGTTTTCTTTGATGGGCAGCAGATTAATGTATCCATATTACGGTCATATAAGATTCCATCATATTCGCTGCAAAAACGATTCTTATCTGACAGCTTAAATGCTTTTGTATCGATAGCATGTAAAACTGATGTCTCGAACTCGTCATTGTTAAAATCTAAGTACAAAACATCACAAGGGATATCGCATCCGCTATGTCCATCGAATAAACTTCCACTATTCTGCACAATAGCACCAATAGAATGTTTTGAATGGATTGTGATTTTGTCAAACCGGCAATTTTCCGTGATATCGACACCCGAAATCATTACATTCTCAGGAATATCAATTTCTTTTGCTGATGTATCAATATCAACAATCATCCCATTGATATATTTAACCCCATTTACGAATGAGCCACCAAGCTGAAATGCGGAATTGGCAAAGCTTTTTTTGCTAAGGCATGTTATATCGTCGGTATTGATGACATTTGTGCTCATACAGCCTGCAAAGGCATAATCCTCGATACTGCATACACCTTTTAGGTCAATTTCCTCGCCAGCTTTTTTGCAGAAAGTATTCAGTAGCTTATAACCTATGCCGCTTCCGGTAGAATGTAGCAGGCAACCATTGCGTCCAACAATCACTCTCCTGCTATAGTATGCCGGAGGGCCTTGCACTATTACATTTGTAACATTTGGAAACATATAATTAGAGATTTCAATGTCATATGCGTGCCCATTCAAGATAAGAACTCTCACGTCCGGAAACTGCTTGTTTATATTTTTTAACTTTACATTAAAATTGCTGTACCGTGATAGGCTATCAATATCAAGTGTGACACTGCCAACGCCTGGCTGAACATCAATATCAACAATATTAAATATCCCGTAGTTTGATGTCGGAGAGTTGATTGTTAAAGTCACTCCATCTTTACTTTGCTTTTTACTCATTTTTGTTATTCCTTTCTTTTTTAATTTTTCTTTACTTATTTAATATGCGTGATTTTGGTTGTAACAGAATACGATAAATAAAAGCGGAAGATAAGAAATGTTTTTGTCTATCTACTTTTCCAGCATATTAATTTTGTAAAATAAATATATACACAAAGAAAGGAACAAAAAGCGTATGGCTTATTCAATCAATGGAAAGTTAAAAGTTGCAGTCTCCAGCCGCGCATTATTTCAGCTGGAGAAAGAAGACGAAATTTTTCTAAAGAAAGGCAAAGAGGCCTATGAGAGGTATCAGGTGAAACACGAAAAAGACGTCTTGCAGCCGGGAGCAGCATTTCCTGTTGTTAAAGCTCTCCTGGAACTTGGAGAAGATGACGTTGAAGTCATTGTAGTGTCAAGAAATACTGCTGACACAAGCCTTCGTGTTTTCAACTCAATCCAGGCACATGGACTCAATATCTGCCGCGGATTCTTTACAGGTGGAGAGAGTATTATCAATTATCTGAAATCTCTTGATATTGACCTGTACCTTACGGCAAATGATGATTCTGCGAGGGCTGCGATTGACAATGGTATTCCAGCCGCAACAATGATTACATCTGCTGCGAAGTATATGACTGAAACGACAGAGCTTCGTGTCGCATTTGATGGTGATGCAGTTCTGTTCGGTGATGAATCAGAAGCAGTCTTCAAATCAGAAGGCCTTGAAGCATTCGGAAAAAGTGAAAGCGAAAAAGCAAACATTCCGATGAAAGAAGGTCCGATGGCAAAATTTCTTCGTGCATTGTCTAAAATTCAGACAAAGCAGGAAAAAGAAGGGAAAGAGAACGAAACAAAAATCGTTACTGCCCTTGTTACTGCCAGAAGCGCACCGGCTCATGCGAGAACCATTAAGACACTGAGAGCATGGGGAATCAAGGTAAATCAGGCGTTCTTCCTCGGAGGACTTGATAAAACTTATGTTTTAAAAGAGTTTAAGCCACAGATTTTCTTTGATGACCAGCACGTACATACTGACCGCGCTTCACTTGTAGTGCCGGCAGGTACAGTCCCTTATAAATCAGATTCCGTTTTGGCCCAGCCAAAGGAAGAGGAAAAGAAAGGAGAAAAAGAATGCTGACGAAGTGGATTATCGCAATCGGGAATACTGAAGCTGACGGCGTCAGAATGCTTTATGCGATTGGAAGTGTTGACCAGATTAAGCGGGCTCTTGTAGAGCTCGCCCTGGAAGACAAAGACAATGACGAGAAAAGCTTTGATTACGGTACTGAGGACATTTCAGATGTTGATGAAACTGTTGATAACAAAACAAATAATGTAACAGCGCTGAATGCATATAATGTATTTTCTGATTATCATATTGACTATACGGCGCAGCGCCTTGATTTTATACAGATGCGTGAAGTCTGAGAAAGGAGATAATCAAATGTTAAAACAGGAATTTTCCGACAGGACAGGATTTTATCCTTCCGCTGACATGTATGCGATTATCGAGAATAAATATCTCGAAATGGATGTAGGCAAAGATAGATTCTGCAAAATGTACAAAAACAATGATGAAGGCCTTGCCGAATATATCCAGTCAGCAGCTGATAAGGAAACTGTAACAATGCTTGATGAAATGACAAAGAAAGTAAAAGAGGAGAAGGAAGCTTTACAGTGCAGAATCAGGATACTTGAGAGTGGTATGAAAGATTTACAGTTCTTGTATGATAAAGAGCTGGAGTGGAAGCCTTATGAAAATCAAAAGCTGTACATTCAGGAAGAATACGACAAGCTTGCAGGCGATGTCCATGAAATGGATGTCAATGTCGCAAAAAAGTTTATTGCCGATTCCTTTGGCTTTAACCCTGACAGGATTCTAATTTTGAATGAATATCCAAAGCAGGAAATCAATCGTCACGGTAAGATAAGAAACGTAAAAGGCGAATTCTATGAGAGAAAGCCCTTGTACGAATCTACTGATTACAATTACATTCTATTTTCATGCGCTGGTATTGATTACGAGTGTGTGGACGGGGAATTATATATACTGACAGATTGAAATATGGCGGCCGGATTTTTTCCGGCCGCCTTTTTTTGCGCTAAATATTTTTTTCAAAAAGTGCTCCACCTTTTAAAAATTTCTGCATATTAAATATATACAAAAAAAATCTTACAGAAGGAGGTAAAAATCTATGGGAAGAGCAGGAGCCGGAGGTGGCGGTGGTGGACATTCTGGCGGCGGACATTCATCCGGACGGTCAAGCGGCGGCCATCATGTAAGCAGCGGCAGCAGTGGAAGGCGAGCAGGAGGCGGAAGTTTCTCCGGAAACAGCAGTTATCATGGTCATCATAATTATAATGAACCGTTTGGAGGGCTGCCGCCATACAGAGGATATGGCGGTGGAATGTTTCCACCACCAAGGCACGATACTGTAATTGTGAGTAGTAACCCGTTTAGCGAGGTTATGGCTTTCATTGTAACGATTATCATCGTTTTTGTGCTGGCATTTGGTACGAAGATAAGTAATAACAGTAGTATACCCAAAAGCACACAAAACAGGGAAAAAATAACGGCTAATATTGCGTATGATAATAATTGTATCGTTGATAATATCGGATGGTTCGATAACCTTTCTAAGACAGAAAAAGCCATTAAATACTTTTATGACAAAACCGGAATACAACCATATGTAGTATTAAACGCTTATGACAATACGCTGACGACAGATGCACAGAAAGAGCAGTATGCCAAGGACTGGTATTCCAAGCATATCAAAAATGAAGATACATTTTTATTCATGTATTTCGCAGAAAAGGATACCGATAATGATGTTGGATATATGGCATACGTTAACGGAAAACAGGTTTCCTCTGTGATGGATTCTGAAGCTATTGAGATTTTCTGGGCATATGTTGACAAATACTGGTATTCTGATATGTCAACTGATGACATGTTCACAACCATTTTTACAAAAACAGCTGACCGCATTATGACAAAATCAACAACGGCTGCCGATGTCGGCAATAATGCAATAAAAGTCATTGGCGTTATCGTTGTTTTTGCCGGTATTATCGTAGTGATGGTTATCAGAAGAAAACACAAAGCTGAAGAAGCAAAAGAAACTGAAAAAATATTAAACACACCGCTTAACGGGGATTCCGAAGCGGATGATTTACTCAAAAAATATAAAAAAGGAGACTGAAAAATATGGGAATTTTAACAAGATTTAAGGATATTATGAGCGCAAACGTGAACGCGCTGCTGGATAAGGCAGAAGACCCGGCCAAGATGATTGACCAGACGCTTCTGAACCTTAGAAAAGACCTGGCACAAGTAAAAAAAGAAACCGCAGCAGTGATGGCTGATGCAAAGAACGCAAGAAGAAAAGTAACAGAATGTGAGAATCAGATTACTAATTATAAAACTACAGCAGAAAAAGCGCTCCGCGCAGGAAATGAGGGTGATGCGAGAACTCTTCTGGAGGCAAAGAAAAGAGAAGAAGAAAAACTTGTTGCACTTCAGAAAACATGCGAAATGGCTGAAAAGAATGCTGACAATATGCAGGCAATGCATGACAAACTGGTAAGAGATATTGAGGCACTTGAAGCGAAGAAAGATGCGATTAAAGCAAAAGTAGCAACCGCCAAGGCCCAGAAGCACATGAATCAGGTACTTTCTGGCGGAGACAAGGCCGCGGCAAGCATTGATGCTTTTGAGCGATATGAGGCAAAGGCCGACAAGATGCTTGATGAGGCTGCGGCGATGACAGAGCTGAACAAGACAGCCGATGATAACACGGCAGATTCCCTGCTTGATAAGTATAAAAACGGCGGAAATGCCGATGTGGATGACGAGCTTGAGAAAATGAAGAAAGAACTGGGGCTGTAAGATTACGGCTGTTAAATTGAGATTCTGAAAATATGACGCCTGCCGATGGATATCGGCAGGCTGTTTTTGCATAAAATGACGAAAAGTATAAAAAGTATAAAGACTTTTTAAGTCTGAAAAAAATCCGCAAATATGATTTTATTTTTTCTTTTTTTGGCATATTACATACAAACAAAAAAAAGAGAGGAGACCTTACACTAATGGAAAAACTATATATCGCGTTTCCATCCGCGAATAAGAACACAGTACTTAATATTGTGGTTTTTATGCCGCACGATAAAGAAAATCTTAGAGGAATGATTCAGATTTGTCATGGTATGACTGAACACATCGACAGATACGACGACTTTGCTGAATATTTCACTGAAAGGGGATATGCTGTTTTTGGTAACGATATCATCAGCCACGGTAGAAGTAACGTAAATAAGTCATGGAGCTTGTATTTAGATGATTGGTTTGACACCGTCCGCGATGCTATAAATGTCAGAAATCATATCACAAAGATATATCCTGACTTACCAGTGTATATCGTTGGTTTTTCACTTGGCTCTTTCATAGTCAGGTCAATGCCTGATTTAAGTGCTTACAACAAAGAGATTCTGGTCGGAACGGGGTATCAGCCTGCGGCAATGCTGCATGTAATGAGAGGGTTGATTGCAGTTAAATTCAATAAGCAGATGAGTAAATCATCAGATGAGATACGTAAAATGGCGTTTGACAGCTATAATAAACATTTCAAGGGCTACCCGAACAATTATTGGTTATTGTCAGATGACGCTGCAAGAAACGAATACGAAACAGACAGGCTTGTGCATACATGCATGACACCGAAGTTTTTTTATGAATTTTTGCGTGCTATGGAATACACTTCAAAAAATCTTAAAAATCCAAATAATACGATACCAACACTGTTCATGTATGGAAAAAATGACCCTGTTGGTGATTTTGGAAAGGGAGTAACAAAAGTATTTAAAGCATATCATAAAAATAACAGTTCAACAGAAATCAAGTGTGTTGAAGGAACCCACGATATCTTGCACAATAATGAAAGCAGCAAAGCGGTGTTTAAAGAAATCGAGAGGTATCTGGACGCCTGACTGACTAATGTTTTTCAAAAAATTGGTGAAAAGATGCGACGTTAATATATATTATTACGCCACATCTTTTTTTTCTGCATATTTTGTATGTAACACAAAAAAGGAGGACGATATTAACCAGTCAACAAACTGCTGGCAGCGAATTACGAAGAAGTGACTACCTGAATTTTTAGAGCATTTCGGCCTTGTCTTTTGCAAAGATTGCATACGAAATGGAAAAATTAAAGATATAAACCATAAGAGGAGGGCTTATGATGACTGATTGCATACACTGCGATATTGCCGGAAGGTATTCAAATCCAGACACAAAAATAAGCAATACATATGATGCCTTGTGGGTAGGAATATCTGCAAAAATCAGAGAAGAACCGCTTTCCGAGACTACGAACACAGGAAAACTTGTTAAACAGATTGAAGCCGCATGCGGCAAGCCGGGATATAAGACCAATCTGGTCAAATGCCCGCCGGTTGATAAGAATGGAAAGTTAAGATATCCAAACCAGGCAGAAATTGACTGCTGCTTTAAGAATCTGCTTGCAGAAATCGCAGAAGTCAAGCCGAAGGTCGTGATTCTGCTTGGAGAGAAAGTATGCTCTGCGGTAGAGAA
>NZ_JBDGAB010000045.1:0-30395 GCF_040910705.1 Blautia sp. RTP21359st1_E11_RTP21359_211015 | reverse complement strand
TCTTACATATTTAATATGCTGAAAAAATTAAAAACGGGACGTTTTCTGCCGAATTTTTTTTGAAAAAATGCAAAAAATTCTCTACACTTTTGTGTAGAGAATTAAAAGGTTGCAGGCAATATTTTTATTTATTAAAGAAGCCGCTTAACTCACGACTGAAGTCACAAGTGTGCAGCGGCTATATCATCAAATAGGCTGCATACAGGCATGGTATTAGCCACAGTGTATTGTAAGCGATAGTGTTCTTCGCATGCTTCTATGAAACTAATAGATGTCTTTTTATGTCTTGGCATATTTGTCGCCTCCTGTATTTCTTACATATATATTATGTAGGATTTTTACAGAAAAAGAAAATTTTGCGGATTATTTCTTTGTAGAAAACAGAAAGAGGGAATTCATCTCACCACCTATAGAGGTGGGAGCATTCTTCCCTTGTCATTGTTAAAAAAAAATAAAAGGGGATTATTTTATATCCCCTCTGAAAAATCAAATTTTTTCAAGTGTCAGTCTAAGTGTCTTTCCGCTTAATTTAACACTCATTTCAACATGGCCATCCGCAACATACATAAGTGTTCCATCAACAATCTTGCTAGAACTATACCCAAGCAGTTCGTCATGCATTTCATAAGATGCGATGCCAAGGTCCGCATCTGTCTCTAATGTGATGTCTTTGAGCTCAAGCTCGTTTCCATCCGGCCTCTGAACATTAACATCCATTTTATTACCCATGATAGATACGAACACATTTTCAACATAATCGGTCCCTACTGGAAAACGATTGCTGGTGATATCAATGACCTTCCACATACCATCAAAAGATACTTCTTCTGAATAGTCATCGTTTTTCTCCCTTGAGAACACCTCATTTCCATCCGGTCCTGCTTTATGCAGGGTTTCTGTCACGTTGTTATAATCCATTGTGACTACATCCTTATCCAATGCTTCCAGGAAGCTTACAGATAAATTGTCTGCGTACCATTTGCCCTGCGTAAATACAACATCTCCAGGCTTAGCATCGTCTGTAAAACGAATGTAATAATCGCCATCATCTTTTAACTCAACAACGGCTTCTCTTTCATCCCATGTTCCATACCATGTTCCGACAACGCTATTGGATACATATGACTCCATAGCGGTTTCTTCCGGTGTTGGGTCTTTTGCAAAAGTCTGAGCTGGAGACAGTGCAACAACAGAAGCAGCGATAACAACAGTGACCATTTTTTTTGTGATTTTTTTCATTTTTTTTCTTCCTTTCATGTTTGAAAAATTATTTTATCGATAACAATATGTAGGATTTATTGAACCATAAAAAAAAGAAGTAGATACATATTACGTATCTTCTTCTTTTTTTGGTTCTTTTTGATAACTCGCCGTTCCGGTTCGTAACCAGACTTCGAACGGGGATTCTGACCCACGTGCGAAGTTAAAACCGAAACATTTGACCCGCGGACGGCTTTTTGTCGGTCGGGAACTTCCCGTTCTCCGTTGATAACTCTCGCTTCGCGCTCGTAACCAAGCCTCGCAGAGGCTGACAAGCGAAGCCGTAAGGCTGAGTGCAGTGCACGAACGGGGATTCTGACCTACGTGCGAAGCTAAAACCGAAACATTTGACCCGCGGGCGACTTTTCGTCGGCCGGGGATTTCCCTTTCTCCGTTGATACCTCGCCTGCTTTGCCGGACTCGGTACCAGAATAAATATGATAACTCGCCGTTACCGGCTCGTTACCAGATTTTATTAATTTGTATGTGCTGCTGCTCCAGCCGTACCAGGCTTGATATCTTTTGTTTTTGCCGTGCTGGTGCCATCAGAATCGATATAGTTGTCTGTATCTGGTTCAGAACCTGAATCGGCGTTTTTCTTACTCTTCTGCTCGGATGCGGCTGCCATCTTCTTTGCTTTTTTTAGTTCTTTTTCCGTGCTCTTTTTCATATTTAACTGCATTTCATAATCATCAGTCCTTAAAGTACATATAATAGTCTTGTCATTAAGGGAAACCATATCCAGGATAAATGGCTTATCGTTATTTTCTATTGCACAGGTTAGCGTTCCGTTCTCAAAAGAGCCGTCCAGTTCGTCAGCCTGGATTGGATTGTTCGATGAAGTATTGTCAATATAAATATCAACTTTTTTATTTTTAATGTTTAAAAAAGCACTTGCAATTCCAAATGTAGATGGTTCAGCGGAAAGTTTTCCAATACTTACAGAGTCTGCTTCCCAAACTCCGTTAAAATCGGATTCATCAGCATTTTTATTTGGCGTTTTATCAGATTCTGAGGAGTAGACATCTTCGTCTTTTGTTAGCTTCATTTTTGCCCCCTTAACCTTCGTGATGAGGCTGTCCCCATTAAATATATATGTCGTTTCACTGTTGTCCCCTTTATCTGTGATGACGTTGTCTCCATCCATTATCCATGTTCCGGTCTCTTCATTTCGTCCCTCAAAGTCTATACAATATGCGCCTCCGTCCTTTAGGTTCAGCACAACTGACATTCCGAAAATCTTTCCATACCATGTGCCTACTGGTGTGCCTTTCTTTTTTGGAGTTTCTGTCTGTGCAGGCGCCTGAGGCTCTGCCTTTGCCGAAACAGCCGGAGCGACAACTCCGGCGACCATGCTTGCAACCATGCTGGCTGCTACAATAGCCATTATCCACTTCTGAACAGCTCTTTTTCTATTCTTTTTGGTGGCTCTTTGATTCACTTCGGTCTTTTTGTCCATTAGCTCTCCTCCTCTCCTCCAGCGACTTCCCTCGCGTAAAATTCGTTGACATATTTCGTATATTCATTCATAATCCTGCGTTCCTCATCGGTCGGAGCCGGCTTTTTTCTATCTGCCGGATAGAAAAACTCTGATGCTCCATCTGAACGGATAACATAAAATGCCTTGCTGGAAAGCGGTGTCACGACAATTGTATCGGCGTAAAACTGCTTGTCGACCATTTCAATAAGGACATTTTCTATATCATCAATGTTTTTAATTTTGGCAACAGTTTCAATGACCTCACCAAGAAAAACGGAATTTAAGCGATATGTTCCATCTTCATATGATACGGACAGTCCCTCATACTGCATTGATGGAATCAAGATGATTGTATCCGGGTCATAAAGTTCTATATCAGTAAAACGCGATGTGCGCTTGTAAAGGTCAATGATTGGTTTATTTCCTGCCAGTAGGTTTTCAAACTGCTTGTTTGTCATCGGGCCAAGTCCGTCAATGCATACAGAAAGAACCCGGCTCAATTCTTTGTCATTTCCGGTTAGGATGCTTTCCTGTTTTGCAGTAATCCCGGAAATATCCTCTACGTTTACAGGAATCCATTTTGAAAATTCAAAATCATACTGAAAATATTTTGAACTTGTAAGCGCCACCTCATCAACAGAGTCATATTTAAATAGCGTAATCTGTACATTGTCTGGATATTCAATCTCATCAGACATTTCGTCCAAATCTTCGTCGATATCTAAATCGTCATAATCTTCTTCATCATCCAGGTCGAAGATATCTTCGGCCTCATCTTCGTAGCGCGATACGATAGCCAGGATGTACGTATAGGTTTCATCTCTTCCAGACAGCGTAACGCCACGAAGCCGCAGTTTGTTATTTACAATGCTATCTTTGAAAGCGTCTGCATTATGCACAGAAAAGGTTATATGCCCAAGACCTGCCTTGGCAATTGCGTTTTTAGCTGCATCTTTCACCATATCACGTGTTTCCTGGCAGAACTTTCTGTAAGTGTTAAAGGTATTTTCCATATCATCAAAGAAAGATAGATTTAAGCCACCGTTATCCTTCTCATTATTGCTGTTTCTTCCTTTCTGCATTTCGGTCATATCAATAGTTTCAATATTATTTTCATTCATATTAGTTTCCTCGTCTTTCTATCTGATAGTTTTTTACTTTTTATAATAGGTCAGGTATTTCTGAAAAAACTGTTCTTCCTCAGCGGGCATTGTTGCTTTGTCTCCTATGTACTCATAGCTTCCATTTTCTCTTACATCAATCAATGAGTTTGCTGACAACGGAACAATGGCTGCTGAATCCGGATAAAACTTTCTATCCAGCATATCCGTCAATATTGAACAAATCTCGTCTTCAGATTCTGTCCTTAGAATCGTTTCAATTACCTGTTCATGCGCTACAGCGTTTAGTTCGTAAAAACCATTATGGAAGGTAACGCTCAGACCATCCGCTGCATCACTTTTCAATGGAGTTAAAAATGCTTCCTGGCCTTCCTGGTCAAAATTGAGACTTACAAATAAATCAGTTTTTTTATATAAGTTGAGAATTTCCTCATTCTTCTCACATAATTCCTCAAATGCAAAATCAGGTATGATTTTTTTGCCAGTGCTGCTCACTTTTAGAAGTAACGCTTCATTCGAATTTGGCTTATTCTGTATGATATCAAACTGCTTCTGCGTATAGCCAAGATGATTTGCGTAGTTTACAATGCTCCAGTCCATTAGTTTAAAATCAAACACCCAGAATCCATTCATTGGGCCGCTGCTTGCCGTTCTGTATATAGCCGCCGATATCTCAGGCATCGGGCCGTTATTGTTTACCTTTGCAATAATCGTATAAGAATAGTCGCCATCAGAGCCGGTTATCGGAAGCGGCGGGATATTTCCTCGACTGCACATTAAGAGATTTACTAATTTGGGGCTGCTGCCTAGTTTAAAGTCTACACTGCCAAGGCCAATAGTTTCTGTCATCTGGTCTATTGCTCTGGTCAGGGTCTGTTCCGTGATTTTATATATTTTTGATATAATCTCGCATTCATCCGATAATTTTAAGAATAAACTCATATCGATTTTACGTGCTTTTTTATGTACGGCCGAGATATCAATAGTTTCAATATTAGAATCATTTGTTGTGTAATTTTCCATTTTTTCTTCTAGCTTCCTCCGTATTTTTTAGTAATATTTTTTTTGCTCTATCTACAGTATGCTGATTTTTTTCTTTTTTTTGTTTCTAATATTTTTGTTCATATTAAGTTAAGTACAGTTAAAAAACAAGAATGGTGATGTCAAATTTGTAAATGTTTAACTGTTTTTTTTGTAAACAAGCATACATATGTGTGCTTTTTATATAGATTTACTTTTTTAAGAGCCTGTTTTAATGGCCTTGACATAAGCAATCTGTCGATTTGTACAAACGAAAGAAAGGAAAAAACATGAAGAACTTAATTTTTGGAGGCAAAGAGAACTTATCATTAGAAGAAAAATACGTTGAAGCGTTGGCGCTGATTGCTGGAGTATTGGCGGTTTTATTTCTGCCTACATCGTATATCATTCCAATCTTGCTGATTACCGTATGTGGCTTTAACGCTATCCGTGCAGGGTACACCTGGAAGCGTGCAGCCTGGGGTGTAGCGGCCTTTACGGTCCTGTCTCAGGCAGTCCCCGTGATTAATCTTTTAATGAAAATATGCCTGGTTGCCGCAGCCTTCTTTTTGGCACGAAAATACGATATTGACAACCCGCAGAATTAAGGAACAAATTAAGAGCCCTGAATCATTCAGGACTCTTTTTTTTGCGCTTTTTCCGCCGTTTCTTTTTTCTTTTTCGTTTCTTATTGCTTGAAATCTGTCTCCATACTATCAGGATAACCAGTAAAGTTATAAAGGCAATAGCCGCAATGATTATTGATTTAGTATACTCTTCCATCCATTGCGAATGTGTGTTACTTGTTTCTTCTTTGGCAACTATTTCTTTTTGTTCAGTGTACGGTATTCTTATGCCCCGGACGAGCAATCGATGCGTATTAACACCGTAAGGTGTGCAGGTTACAAGAGTACAGTAATCCTTTCCCTTTTCTATCGTAAGTTTTGACATTTCTTCCGGTAGTACAACAGATATGTCATCTACCTTATATGCCAATCGCCTTCCTGCCACATGTATAAAAAACAAATCCCCCTCTTTTATAGCAGTCAAATCCGTGAATAGTTTTGCCCTGCTCAATCCTGAATGTCCTGTTAGGACTGAATGTGTGCTTTTACCTCCAATTGGCAGCGATGTTCCCTGTAAATGCCCTACGCCCTTTTCAAGAATATCTGAGCTTGTTCCGTGATAAATAGGCAGCGATACGTCAATGCAGGGTATTTTTATGATACCCATGACCCCGTCATCTGTCATATTGAGCTGGGATTCGTACTCCTGTTCATCTTCCTCTATGTTCTCTTCGTTGAAAGGGTCCTTGAGCTGGATTGCTCCATTTACCAAATTTTCGTTGTATTTTTTGGCATTTTCTATTGTTTTTTTATATTTTTCTTTATCTCCCGTTTGTACTTTCTCTTCTACGGTTTCAACGATTCCGTCTTTCTGATGTTCGTAGACAAAGTTTGCTATATATGGATATAGTATAAGGCCAAGAGAAATACATATAGTTAAGAAAATAAATATCATTTTGCGTATATCAAACTTGTTTTTCTTGGCCTTTTTTGTAGAATGTTTCTTTTCTGTCATATCTGTCATATCTGTCATATCTGTCATATCTGTCATATCTGTCATATCTGTCATAGGCAAAAATCCCTTCACAATTTGATTGATAACTCGCCGTTCCGGCTCGTGATAACTCAGGCTTACGCCTTCGTTACCAGAATAAATATAACCAAGCCTCGCAGAGGCTGACAAGCGAAGCCGTGATACCGCGAGCTATGCTCGCGTGTACCAGACGAGGGCGGGTTTCCCGCCCGTCGATAAGGCTAAGTGCAGTGCACGAACGGGGATTCAGGCCCGCGTGCGAAGTTAAAACCGGAACGTTTGACCCGCGGACGACTTTTGGTCGGCCGTGGGTTCCCCGTTCTCCGTTGAATGGCAGAAAGACCGGGCGGGCGCTTATAAGGCTCCCGCCCGGTCTTTCCTACCAGCTTAAAATACTGTTTATTTTCGTTCGCCAAAGCAAGCTCTCTCTTTTAAGCGTGGAGAAGCTGACATCTCACGAAAATTATTTTTCGTCATTATCGTGCTTTTTGGATTTCTTTGTTGCAACTGCGATTCCCGCGAATGCTACTGTACATCCTGCGACTGTAAATGCAATAGTACCTGCACCACCAGTCATAGGAAGTTTGAAGCCAGGTGTATTGGTTACTGCCATCTCAACTCTTGCATTTGTAGATGTGCCATCTGCCTTCATGTTAGTCTTGTTTCCATCAACTGTTGCGGATGCTTTGTTGACATTTGTTTCAATAACATCTGTATGTCCTGCAGCCTGGTTTGCAGCCTTATCTTTTGTATCGTACAGTGTTGTGTTTGAAGGTACGAAATCATCTTTTGTAGAGTTAATCTTGATTGTGATTGGCTCTTTCAGGAGAGTATATCCTGGAGATGTCTCTAACTCTGTCATAACATACTCATCGGCCTCAAGTCCATTGATGATAAGTGTTCCATCCGCTGCTGGTGAAAACTGTGTACCGTTCGCCTCGTCGGTTTTCTTATTATCGCTTCCTGTTACATAGTAGATACCAGAACCAGGTGTCTTCTGGATGGCATTTACATAGTAGTCATCTGTCTTGTTGCGGAGTGAGAACTTAACTTTTGTTGCGTCTCCGGCCTGGGCATTTGCTCCTGATTTAAATGTTTTCTTCAGGTCAATTCCGTAAGTGTAAATTCTTGCTCTTGCCTTCAGAGTGTCAAAATCGGCCATGTTTGTTCTCTTCCACTCAAGAGTAACATTGTTTGTGTTACCTGAATCTCCAAGGATTGCGTTGTCGGAATTCAGAAGCTTTGCATCATAAGAAATTACCATATAGAGGTTGGAATACTCAGAATACTGAACACCTGCTTTCTGTTTATTGAGCGCTGCAAGTCCTTTTTCTGTCATTGAGAAGACAGCTGTGGAAGTTCCTTTAGCTGCGGCAGCAGTCGTGTAGTCCTGCTTGAAGTTTCCGGAAGCGGCATCCCATGTAAATACTGCATTTTCTTTATTGTTTGCTTTTGCATCAGCCTCGTTGTCGTAAAAATACATTGTTGCATTTTTCTGGTACTCTACGCCACAATCAATCTTATCGGTGAATGTATACTGTGTCAGATATGTTGCTTTACTTGTCATCTGTGGGAGCTTTGAGATGATGATATAGTTTGCAATCTCCTCCTCTGATACAGTTGTGGAATCAAGGTATTCCGGCTTGTTGTGGTCAACAGCATCATCCTGCTGGCGAACGAGTTTGTCAAGTGTAGGGATGTTTGTCTGGTTCTTCGGATATACATCAACATCGTAGAACCAGTGTGTTCCCTGCAGGTCTGTCATTGGCAGAGATACGAAGAACGGGTCAACAGTTGTATGTACGTTTGCCGGTACTTCTGTCTCTACGATTAAATAGAGTCCAAGTGGCAGGTTTGTTGCCTGGGATACTCCATCCTCATCAGTAAGCGGCATAGAAGTTGTTCCGTGCCCGCCCCTGATGTAATCTTCAAGTTTGTTTTTTGTCACTGTATTGTCTGCCAGAGCGGTCTTCAGGGCGTCGTTAATTTCATCGGATGTGTATTTATTATCATCCCTTGTTGTTGTCAGTCCCAGGATAGTCTGCAGTTCAGGCGGAATCACATACATTACCTGAATTTTTCCAGCTACAGTCTCTGTACAGATGTCTCCGACTTTCTGATAGCTAAACTGCACGCCTTTGATTTTGTAATCTTCCAGTTTTTTCTCCGCGTCAGCATCTTTTGTTCCATCTGTCTTAAATGCCTTTTCCGGATTATCTTTCGGAATAACACCGTCTGCCTGCGCTGCGGTAATATCATACTTATGGATAGTAAGGGTTGCTTTCTTTGATGTGTCAATAATATCTTCTGGTGCTGCAAACACGTTGATTGCTGGTGCAGCCACCATTGCTGCTGAGAGTGCAGCCATGCTTAATTTCTGGTAAATCTTATTCATATTGATTTTCTCCTTTTATTTTTGTTTTTAGATTGTTTATTTATGTTTCTTTTATGCCTCCTGCTTTTTTGCTTTTTGCTATGTTTTGATTTCGGCTTTCGCAGTAATACGATAAGTGCTGATATCATTATAACTATAATTGGAAGCATGTATCTCAGTGTTTGTTCTAATGCAAGAAGGTCAAGTCCTTCTTGGTTTTGAACAATTGCTGGTGAGGATTCAGTTTGGTTTGTATGACTTACAGAGTTACTTGCGCTAGCAGTGTTTTTCTCTGCTGAATCCGTATCACCAATTTCCTCGCTTGTAGATGACGGGTTGCTTGACTTTGGGTTCATGACTCCATCAGTCTCCTTCCGTTCCTGCGTATCCACTCTTTCGCAGAAAACTACGTATCTGTAAGGTCCTCCTCCTAAAACGTACGGATGACATGATAACAAAGTAACCATATCTTTTCCTTTTTGAATCATAATGGAATCAACGTCATTTGGATTTATTACTTTAATATCCACGCACTTGTAAACCAAGGTTTCCCACGGATTTGTTACGTAGACTCTTGAACCTTTTTTCATATTCTCTATATATTGAAAATATGCGCTGCCTTCCCATCCTCTATGTCCTGCTATCACGCAGTTTGTGTCAGTACCACCAATCGGCATGCTGGTATTTGACATTACGGCTGCACCTTTCTCAAGATTTTCGGTAGAAGCCCCTAGAAGCAGTGGAAGCCGTATTTTCATATCGGGTATCTCTATGTACCCGATTGCCGGATTATCAGAATCTATACCAAGTCCAGTCAAATCGAACGGTTGCTGTTCGTAGCTCCACGCATCCGCTATATACTGTCCATTATCAATCAGGTCTTTGTTATAAGATTCCATTTTGTCGTATAGAGCTTGATAAGGTCTGGCTGTTTGAGCTGATTTATTTTTATCCCCGTTTGTCTGGCCGTTTTGTGTAGTTTCGTCGGTGCTTTTGTCCTGGCCTTCAGCCGGAGTAGCTGTCGCTGTTGTCACTTTTGCGTGTTCATCTTTTTTGTTGTCTGCTTTTTTAGTGGTTTTGGAATCATTTTCATGTGTTACGCTGTCTGATTCGTTAAGTCCCCTGTCGTATGTTTTATCAAATGTCTCTATGATTTGTTCTACTTCACGTTGAGTATTCCATTCCCTGAAGTTCGGGTATAGAAAAAAACCACATCCGCAAGCAACAAGGGCTCCCCCTATAAGGACTCTTGCTGTATTTTTCATTTAGTCTCCTTCCTTATATAGTGTTGCTTCATGACTCAAAGCAGTCATGATTGTGAATATACACGCTGTGATATTGTGTGTAAGGCGGTTTTTCTACCTGACTTAAAGTCGGTTTCTTGTCTTACATATACAATATGACAAATAAAATAAAAAAAAGAAATTTTTTGTTACGACTGTGTGAAGCCGCTATTTTTTCTCTTCCTTTCGCCTCCATATTTAAAATGAAAAATAAAATTAAAATGGTACGCGTTTTGTGAAAACTTTTTAAACTTTTTTATCGTTGGATACAGAGCTTTTCATCCGAACTTTTTTGTTTTGTTTTTTCATATTATAAAAGGCGATATTCGTATTGCCAGAAAAATCAGCGTAGAGTACAGAAAGGAGAAAAAATGCATTTAAAAAAAATATTAAATCTGTGTCTGTTTGGCCTCACGACCGAACTTTCAATTGTTCCGTTGGCATTCGCCAATGATGTATATGCAGAAGGTCCATTACCGACCGTTGTTGGCATCGTATCTCTTGACGACGGCAAGCGTCCAGATATTCCTAAGGTTTCAGGCTTTGCTGTCGTGAAATTAAAAATCCATGAAAGCAAAGATAAAAGCAGCCCTGCAATCGGATATTACGAGAAAGGAGAGACTGTAAATATCCTGGATGACGACGGAACATGGGCTCATACGGATAAGGGATACGTCTGGGGCGGCTACTTGTCAAGCACTTACCAAACTCCATTAAATTTACATAGCGATACAGAACTCTCATCCAGATATGTTGGATATACTTATGACATCATCAACCAAATGGAAGAAAAATACAAAAATATCCTAAAGAATTACAATATTACATTATGTGATAACCCAATTAAATCTTCTGGACTAGTACCAGATAATGGTAATGAAAATTCATTTATGAATGGCTTAACACACTATTATAGTGGGCCAGATGGACAGAAGCGGCTTATGTATATCAGAGACAGCCTGGATTCCATAAAAGGAGCAATGTATCATGAATTAGGGCATGCCATTGATATAGAAAATTTTGGTAATGACGGTTATGTGTCAGATGCAGCAGAGGTCGAGCAGTCATATAATACTGAAATGCCTGCTTTGAAAGAAAAATATTCTCTGGCTGACGCGAACACGGTAAATAAAATGGGATACTTTGCTGAAGCGTTCCGTCTTAACCACGAAGACCCGGAGGGCTTAAAAGCGACTGCTCCGATAATTTATGATTATGTAAACCAGATTATTGCAAGAATTTAAAAAACCTTTTTTGGTTTTTTATCACATATTTTTTTCTGCATATTATAAGTGTTCATTAAAGAATAATAAAATAAAGAAAAGGAGAATCTATTATGAACAAAACAATTTTAATGGGAAGACTTACAAGAGACCCGGAGATTAGAACAGCAGCTGGAGGAAGCGGAACTACTATCGCAAGATTCACTCTCGCAGTGAACAGAAGATTTCGCCGTGACAGTGAAGAAAGTGCTGACTTTATCAACTGCGTAGCATTCGGCAAGACCGCCGAGTTTATTGAGAAATACATCACAAAAGGACGTCAGATTTGTGTCTGCGGCCGTATTCAGACCGGCTCCTATACAAATCAGGAGGGACGTACTATCTACACTACAGAGGTCGTTGTAGAAGAAGCAGATTTTGCTGACAGCCGTCCGAATGCTGATGTTCCGCAGAATCCTCAGCCAGCACAGCAGGCCGCACCGTCATCTGCCCAGAATCCAGTACCAGATGCAGCAATGCCCGCACCGGAAGCGCCTGGCTTTGATGGAGATGAAGATATCCCATTCAATTAAAGTAAAGTTCAAGCAAAAAAAATGCACTCACGATTTGTGAGTGTATTTTTTTTGTGTCTTCTTCGGCATCTTACATGTCCTGCTTGTACCATTCACCAATTCAGGTTTAACCTATCGCAATCCTTACCCGGCCTTTTCTCGCCAGGGCAATAGTAATGCTGCACAACTCAGCCGTAGCACAGATTTTGTCGGCCAGCGTGATAATCCATGCCTCCTTATTCTTTGGAATTGGACCAAGCGGAAACATATGCGTTAATATTGCACTTCTTTCACGCTCTGAGACATGGAAGTATTCAATGCTGTTCTCTGCTGCCGCCTTTGGATGAAAAAAGGCCTGATGCTCACCTGTTGGTGGCTTTTCATGAAAATCGAACAAACAAAAATCATGCAATAAACCTGCTCTTGCCGCCACCTTTTTGTTACAATGCCATTTCTTGGCTAGATACCATGACATATATGACACATTGATACTATGCATCAAACGGTTTGACCAATTGTGCTGACGGTACAGCCGCAGTTTTAAAAAATCTTCGTTTTGCAGGATATCAGAAACTAAATCCCGGTATTCCTGCGGGATATCTTCTGATAACTCAGTCTTGACGCCTTCGTTACCAGATTTCATTGATAACTCGCAGGCAAAGCCTGACTTGTTACCAGATTTCATCGACGGACGGGAAACCGCGGCCAAATTTGTTTGCCCGTCGGTCTGAAGGTAATTGGACGCGTACGTGGGAGTCGAAAACCCCGTCCGCGTCTGGTGCAAGCGAGCGTAAGCTCGCTGCATCATGGATAACTCAGTCTTGACGCCTTCGTTACCAGATTTCATGGAAAGTTCAATCATATTTATATTTTTTATATTTTTACTCATTTTCGTTTTGCCTCCTGCCGGCATTTCCGGCCAAGACTAATATGCAGAAACTCTGAAAAAATGAACGCGAGTTGAAAAAAAACACCTGAACAGCACTTACAGGCTTTCAGGTGTCTTTTTTCTCATTATTTCACCAGCGGGCACTTTCCGGCTTTGCAATAAAGATTTGTCATAAGCTCGCATTCCGCCGGACCTCCATCTGCTGACGGTCTAAAATACGCGCATTCACAGTCAGCGGCTGTATCGTCAATATCCATAAGTTCTTCATTGATTTTTTTGATACGGCCCATTGCAGCATCGATTTCTGATTTCACACCAATGCTATTGAGGCCTATCATTTCACCTACCTTCATTATTTTTCCTCCTCTGTTTTAGTTGTTTTAGTGTCTTTTGTGTCTGTACTGTTATTATTTGAATCCTTTTTCTGTGTGTTGCCAGAATCGCCGGAATTGGACTTATTGGGGTCTTCACTGTCAGTGTCTGAGGATGATACGCTTACAGACGTGTCAGAATCATTGCTATTGACAACAGTCGTTCCGGTGCTGTCATCGCTATCGCTGCTATTCTCTTCAGTCTCCATCCGCTGGAATACTTCGTTCTTATCCGTCTTAATGGAATTCCAGGCATCCTTGTTTATTGTAACTTTCTTTTTGTCCTTCCATTCATCCAGTTTGTCTTCATAAGCCTTATCTTTCCTGTCGCTGATGATATCGTCTTTTTTTGTCTCAGTGGCGGACTGGTCATTCACGCTCTGCATATAAAGAATGATAGTGTTGCCTTTTGCGTCTTTATAACTGTCACACTCTCCGTCTTTCATTTTTGACGCTTTTTTCAGCATTTCTTTTCCATGCTCATCATATTCCGGGTCTGCTGTCGTGAATGTAACGCTCTGTGCTGTAAACCCGGCATCGCTTGCTGCTGTACTGATGTCTGTACCTGCTTCAACTTTTTTGATAAGTGATTTGATTTTCTTTTCTTTCTTTTTTGCATCCTTCTTTTTGATTTCTACATAACTGAATGTTGACTGTCCGGCCTCGTCATCGCTGACTTTGGTATCCACGTCTGACTCAATCGCATTTTTCACTCTCGCTTCATAAGTCATCAGCTCAAGCACGTTCATCATTGTCTTTTTGCTTGCGTGCATTGCTTTCAGGTCATCTTTTGACATCTTTTCGATAAACTCATCAGCAACAGATTCACACTCTTTCTTGTCATCGTCGGTGAAGGTGACTTCATATTCTTTGCTGCCGTAAAGTTTATCCAGAAGCAGTGACTTCAGTGAATCAAGAGTATTTCCCTTAAACTGTTCTCCGTATGTTTTGTATTTTTTGCTGTCTTCATCCGTGTCTTCCAGAGACTGTGACCACATATCCACATCTACAGCAGATGAATTAAATCGCCGCAGCATGGACTGCATGTAACTATAAGTTTCTGCCTGCATCATACGTGTATATGTACAGGCTGTTGCGTAATCAATTTTATTATCCTTGTCAATAAACATGACCGTATCTGTGTCTTTATAATCTTTTGCCTTGTCTGTTCCGCATCCGATAAACGTTGAAGCGGCGATTGCTGTGGAGAGCAAGATAGCCATTACTTTCTTTTTCTGCATTTTTTTTATTTCCTTTCTACTTTTTTTAATTGACATTAACAAAGTCTTCTGCAACATAGCCTTCAACTCCGTTTTTGCTTACCTTCAGTCAGCCGGCATGTGTAGAGTCGTCCTCTGTTACATTTAAAGTTTCTCCGGCCTGGTAATTAGCAACGACTTGTGCTTTCTCGTCTGGTGTACGGCGGATATTTAAAGCCTCTTTGGCAATGTAGGAAGTTGGTGTTGGAGTAGTTTCTGCTGGCGCTGCCGCGGTTGTGTCAGCATCCTCTGCTGCCTGGCTTGGTGTGGCTGCAGTCTCTGCCTGACTCTTCGCTGCTTCATCTGCTGCCTTCTGCATATCTGCAGCGGTTGTTGTTTCTGTCTTCTCCTTTTCTTTTTCGCTGTTAGTTTCATCGTCTTTTTCTTCTTTTTTATCTGAATCAGCGTCTTTTATATTTGTATCGGAACTGTCTGTGTCAGTCGCGCTTGTACTTTCCGCATCCGTGCTGTCTGAATCAGATGTAAGTCCGGCAATATAATTGGAAACACCATCCGTGTATACCTCACGGGATGGAATGACCGGGTCCGGGGTGAAGGAATCCACAATTGACCAGCTGGACCACCCAATCAATACCACTGCTGCAATCGTGATTCCTCCGATTTCAATTTTATCAATCAATGATAATTTTTCTTTTCTTCTTTTTCTCCTTGGTCTGTATAGTTTGTTGCTCATTTTTTTTACTCGTCCTTTCTATATATTTTTGTTATTGTGCGTGAGCCGTAGCACTACAGCCCGCTTTCTCCAGTCTCCAAATCTGGCCGGCCGATTATCCGCATCATGTCATCATGCATTGCCCTGACTATTGGCTCATTTAACGTCTGCCCTGCATTTTTAAACACCTCTTCCAGATTTCTGATGAATTCATCAGTTACAACCGATGGCATTTTTATATTTGCCATATTTACACTTCTGTTCTCACGATAAATCTTCACGTGATATTTATGGGTATTGATTTCTTGCAGGATTTCTTTGTTGATTCGGCCTCTTTTCATATTATAAAACGCAAAACCGGTGTCTTCCGCATCATTCAACGCTGAATGGGCCCTGCCGTTTGCTTCATGGTCTATGTAACATATTCTGCAGATATCTGATAGAGAGAAAGCGTAATGTAAAGACAGGGTCTTCGCAAATATTGGATATACATTGCTGATTCTTTTTATCGTATCCAGGACATCCGCATCTGAACCGTTGAGTTTAGCCGTTGAGCGCATTTCAAACGCATCGGCCGGTCCAAATGTATAAACCTTTGATATCTCGTGCTTATCAAGGAATTCTTTAAGATTTTTCATAGCCTGGTTGAATGGGATACCCTCTTTTGATAAAACATCCGGTTTTATTCCGGTTATCTTTTTGCATCTTTTCGTGAGCTTATGCCCTTTTTTTATCTTGCAATACTGTGTGAACCGGTCAACTGGCCTTCCGTTCTGAAAGATTACTGCGCCTATTTCTGTTATCTCCTGAAATCCATCATTCTGGTTGTTATAATCAGTAGCATTAAATTCTGTATCCAAAAAGCAGACCTTTAAGTCCGCTGGCTTATTTTTTGTATTTTTTAGCGGCATATTCCGCGTTATCTCCTTTCTGTTTTTTTTGTCATATGTAATATGCTGAATATTTTTCATACATGAACGGTTTTTGCGGATTTTTTTAAAAAAAAGAAGCAGCCTGTTTCTCAGGCTGCTCGTTCCTTCAGATGCTTCATCCTGCAAAGCAGGTTGATTCCGTTTTTGTTTGGCTTATATATATTATCTTCAACCCAGTCAAACTCCAGCATGGAATTTTCCCTTGCCCGGACGGTTGTACCGTCCTTTTCATAATTTATTGAAACCGGATAGATTCCAAGGCTCATAAAGACCTTGTCGTTTGCCATACCAACGCTCCGGATATCACCGCATTCGTTAAGCAGTTCGTCTTCCCAAATCTGCGAATCCATATCGCACAGATAGGAGACCTGCACAAGCTCATCATTCTCTGGCTCTATCATACATATATTCCTTAACTCTAAATATTTCGCCATCTCTCTACACCCCTTTCAATATGTTTTGTCAGGATGCAGGATTTCTTGTGGTGTTTGGACCAAGCGCCGCGTTTCGGTTTGCTCTTTCTGCATTTGTTGCGTCACGATATGCTTTCGGCGCATAGATGTTTTCAAAAGTCCTCATCTGCGCTTCAAGGATATGTTCCATCCAGAACCATTCATCCATTGTCAGTGAAAAGCTATTTTTAGTTTCATCTTCTCTTTCTCTGGCTTTTACGTTTAGAAGTCCTTTTTCATCCTGTACTACCGGTGCATAATAGTTTCTAATCTCTATCTCAACCGGTTTTGGCAGGTTCTCATGCCATATGATTTTTATCTCATAAACGAAACAGTTCCCGTTCCGATTCTTTCTTCTGACCAACGGCCTGAATCCCGTGTGATAAATCACATTTGGGTCAGTTTTGTTGTTTGTTGTGGCTGTAGCGGAAGAAACTGTTGCCGAAACGTTCTTATTCAGCAGTCCCTTTTCATAAAGGTCAAGGGCCTCTTTAATTGCCTTAATCTGGTCCTTGTTTCTTGGATATTTATTAACATTTGGCTCCAGCCATGCAATTTGATTAAGCAGAAGTTTTTTATTAACTTCTGCATTTTCAAGAAGTGCAGCAACAGGTGTTTTCCCTTTCAGTTGTCCTGCACTGATAGCAAGTGTAAATGCTGGTGAGCTCGTATCAACCTTTGTCGCAGCCGAAGATGCGCCAGAGGGCTGGCCTACAAGTTTATACACCAGTTTTTGGGTCATCTTTCCGATGGAGTTTATCATCCCAAATGTTTTATTTTCACTGCTGTTCATCTTTTTAAGGATGTTCTTATTCCTTACATCTTCGAATATTCCAGGAAGTTCCGACACAGGGATATTTGCAGTGGTTGCTTTTTTGTCAGAATTGATGATTACGAACTTGAATCGGCTGAACGTCTCATGATGAAATGTCAGCGGCTCGCTTCCATCATCTCCGGTTGCCATTGTTAACTCATTTAATACAAAAAATGTCTGATTCTGTCGCAGGCAGAAGCATTCTTTTGGATTTTTCATGATTTTTAAAGTCTCCTTTCTTTGCTCTATTTATGGTTTACAAATTCAATATGCCTGTTTTTTTGCGAAACAAAAAAGCACCAAGACAAATCTTGGTGCTGCTTCTGACGAGTTGACTAGATGTGCGCTTTTTTCTTTTTGGTATAAGCATTGCAAAAAGAAACCTGTGCCTTATCCTCTCTATCCTGCTCTTCTTTTGTTTTTCCGCGTCCTGATGCAATTGCTATGCCTGCTGAAACTCCAATTAAGAAAGCAAATATTGCTACGCTAAGAATGATTACTGTTACTGTCATGATAAAATCTCCTCTCTTTGTAATATGATTCTTCAGTATTATGCTGAAAAAATGAATTACAAAAAATTATTCAGCATTTGTTTGTCTTATTGGCACTTTTGTATATGTGTCTGCCACATTCTCGGGAAATTTGTAAGTGTAATAAGGTAATTCCTCTCCTTTGCTATTTTTCCATGTGTATGCAACGTCAAGCAGCAGATAGCAATCACTATTCTGCTTAAATGTACTTCCAACTTTTAATTCGGCCAGGCTATCGCATGATTCAAACATATCACTATCATCAGTTACTTTCTGGAAATCTATATTTGATAAATCCAACTTTTTTAATTTTTCACATCCGGAGAACATACTGTACATATCCGCTACATTTTTTGTGTTGAATGAAGAAAGGTCTACAGTCTCAAGGCTTTTACATGCTACAAACAGACCTTCCATTGTTTCCACTTTTTCCGTGTTAAAACTGGAAAGATTGATATTTTTTAATGCTGAACAGTATCCGACCAATTCGCTCATATCCGTTACATTTGAAGTATCAAATGATGATAAGTCCAATTCTGATATTGATTCGCAGAACGAAAACATACCCATCATGTCTTCTACTTTTGAAGTGTCGAAATTAGATACGTCTAAACTTTTTAATCCCTCACACCCTGAAAACATCATAGTCATATCTGTTACTTTGGATGTATTCAGGCATGAAATATCTAATGCAGTCAGAGATTTGCATTTTTCGAACATGCTGCTCATGTTCTCTACATTATCTGTATTTAGCGGTGTCAAATCTATGGTTTTTAGATTTTCACATCCTTCAAACATACCATCCATTTCCGTTGCATCTTTTGTATCCAGCATAGTCAAATCAATGCTTTCAATATTTTCCTTCTCTGCAAATAAATAACTGCAGCTATCTGCTTCTACTTTCTGTCCTTTCTTTTGCGTAGATACTTTCATTGTTTTTCCGTTATCTTCTATCCAAGCGACTACTCCGCCGTCTCCATCATCATCAACATCAAGAATATCTGTGTTATCCGGCTTTATCTCGTCAGTAAAAATAATGGATGTTACATTGTCCGGGATTAAGTCAGTAAAATCTTTACTTCCTGGGCCGGCGTATGTTTTTAATTTATAAGTCGTATTTTTTTCTTTTATTTCCTGTGCTTTTCTTTTGATTTTTCTTTCCCGTTCTTGAAATTCCTTCGTGTATGCCGGATTCTTTATTACAATTTGGTCATCTTTTTTGTATGTTTTTGCATGAGCCGATATCGGAAAAATGAATCCGATGCTTAACGTCAGTATTATTGGTAGATATAATATTTTTTTATTTTTAACCATTTTTTTACTCCTCCCATTCAGGAAACTCCCCTTCTTCTTTCTCAATCTGACAATCTGAATTTGTGACACCACTGCCTTCCGCATCTTCGCTTGGTGTAATCGTTTCAGGATTGCCGTTATCCCCCGTTATTTCTATGTTTTCAGGTTCTTTTTCTTCTTTTTCTTTTAGCCCTGGTGCCTTCTCTTCTGCCGCTGCAGGAATATCTTTCTTTTCTTTTTCTGTCTTCTTTTTCTTTTCTTTCGATTCCCCGCTATCAGCAATCATCCGACAAACTTTCCGGATGTCAGGCATCAGGTATTTCACTGCGGCAACCGCAATGATAATCATGCAGCCTGTCTGCACTATTACATAGAACATCTTTATCACCTCTTTTTTTATTTTCTTACAATATGCAAAATAGGCAAAAAAAAGAGAAAAGCCTTAACCGGCCTTTCTCTCTCAAGAATGGAAATTTGTGTCATACAGAAATAATGTTGTCAGCATGGTCGTATACATCATCTGAAAGTACCGCATCATTTCGCATTGCAACGTTGTAAAGACGTTCTGCAAATGTTTCTACACTTGTATTGTACTTATCCTGAAGTACTTCGTATTTCTTGCGAAGGGATACATACTGCTCTGACATGGCTTCCAGCTGATTTCTGAGACTCTGGATTTCAGCCTCTGTGGATTCAGGCTCAAATGCTTTGAAAGGCTCCTTTTCGCCCGCTGCAATATCAGTGATATTTGCAGATGTATCTGCCTGTACCTTTCCGGTTTTCTGAGTTTCGGTTACCTTGTTTCCAAGAATAGCGCTGTATTTCAGACAAAACTTTTTGTATTTTGCCTTATTCAGAATCTTGCTTGGCCACACCGGATGCTCATTCATGGATTCGACAATCCGCTCGGCCATGAACTCATCAAAATACAGAGGCAGCTCATCTTTGAACCGGTAGACATGTTCCGGATATTCACTCCTCAGTTTGGTGAGTCTGTGTGAGATAGAGCCTACGGCAATGCCATTTACCTCAGCAAACCTTCTTGAAGTTACAACCTTCACGCCTTTCACCTGATGCTGTCCTTTTCCTGTTCTTCCGTTAACTTTTTTCATGATTTTTTACTTCCTTTCTTGTTTGGTGCTTATTTGAATGCATTTTTAATATGATTTTTTCATGGCAAAATAAAAAGCCTGGCTTAGCCAGGCTTTTAGAACGGATATCCTCTCCATGGTGCTGGAAATTCCAGTGTATCATGGATAATATTTTGTGCATGCATATGTAATAAAAAAAGAAGCCCGTTTTTTCGGGCTTCAATAACATTATTTTTTCAGCAACCTGATTCTCTCCTCAATAACTTCCTGCGCATATGTATCTGTCCTTGCTTTTTCGTCAAGATACTCAATTTCTCCTGACACAGAAATCTTTGCAATGACTGTGCTATATTCAGGATTATCATATCCTCTTTTCCATGCGTTCACGCACCAGGCTTGCTCCTCCTGGTCGAAATGGTCGCACATGATTTCCACCCATTCGCTTGATTTTCCAGTCTTTGCGTTCAGAATAGTTCTGATATTTCCAACCATATTTTGAATCTCATACGCTTCACGATTTTTGTATTCCTCGTATTCGTCCTTATTGTCTTTCGGGTCGTTCATATTAGCGAAATTAATCCATTCAGAAGGATTTTTGTAATAGCAGTCCAGAACACTCTGGCAGAAATCAACAGGAGTAAATTCTTTGGTTGCCTGCAGCGGCATTTCAGAATTTTCGTCAATGATGTATACAGTATCACCACTGAGAACCACAGTGATATCGCCGTTGCCTTCCCGGTTGTAAATAACGGCGGATGCGCCTCTTGTTAAGTAATCAAAACATGCCAGCATTGTGTCATACATTACATCTGTCAGATAGCTTAAAGATGCCCAGTAACAAAAACTTCCTTTCTCTTGGATTCTGAATGTGCACCAGCCGTGCATTGGATTTGTTAAGATTAATTGTTTACTCATCATTTTCTGCGCAGGATACCCCATCTGACGTAGAAACAATATTCCTTGTTTCATAATCGGATGGGGAGGAATGCGCGGTTTTACATTTCTCTGCTTTTCTCCTTATGTTATTTTTGGTTAAATGCTGATTTGAAATAACCGCCAGCATATCTATAAATGTTCAGTTTTTTAATTGCAACAGATTTCTTCTGCGGTAATAAGATTACCCTTGTTCCGTTGTTGTGACATCCGGATGTTTCAAATTTTTCTCCATTGAATATAACGATATCGTGAGGCTGTATTGCATAATGTTGTTTTCTTATGGTCCTTTTGCCTGCTGATATCTTCTGCCGTCTGTATTGGTGTAGATTCTCGGAGTCTTTCTTATGGTTGCGGCTAATTCTTCCATTAAACAACTCCTGGCCCGTCCGCGTCTTACCGTTACGGTTGTCAATGTATTTTGCATCGTAGAACTTTTCTAAACATCGGTTGTTTCTGCGCTTTTTCTTATAACATACAGGTTTTGAGCGATGCTTTGGATGGAACTGTCCCATTACAAAAGCATCATTGACGTGTGATTTGGTAATATCAAATGCTCTGCGCCGTTCTTTCGTTTCAGCGCCATATGTAATGTGGATATCAATATCTAGGAATAACGCTTTAACTTCGTTATATAATTTCCACCGAATGGTAGTCATATATGTCGCGCCTTTGAATGATGCAACCTTTGGTTTCCATCCGTATAACTTTCCACCAGGCTTATGGTTTGCCGGCGTATGGCACTTATCACATACCGTAATAAGGTTAGATATACGGTTTGTTCCGCCCTGGCTTCTGTATACTACATGATGCGCATGAAGAATCGCACCATCTTTAATGGTCCTGCCGCAGCATTGACATGTATACCCATCACGTAAAAATACTGCTTCGCGGAGCGTCGTAACGCTGTATCTTTCGCCATGCTGATAATCTAATCCCTGTGGTAATGGCCTGCCTTCTTCCCTGGCTTTTAAAACCTGCGTATCAAAATTTCCCATTTCTAAGGTAATATCGGTAACCGGTATCACTTTGCAGATACGTGAAATCGCCTGGATATGGATGGTCTTCTTATGTTCCAGGGACGGAGCAATCCATCCGTCGTCCCGCTCTCGGTTATTGAACCGTGGCTGACGGTATCTCTTTCTGTTCCGTCTCTGCCTGCGGTACATCCTGCAGGCATCATGTTTCTGCCTCTCATCTGTTAATGTGTCAATCTGCTCTCCCAGATATTCGTGCTTCTCTGATTTTACAGATGTTCCAATATGTATATATCCAGTGTCCATGCAGAGTTCCACCGGTTGAATATAACCGGTCTCTCTTTCTGTTAACTGGATAGTGAACGGATGATATCCGTGTATGATTGCTTTTTTAGATTTGAGCAGCTTACGCGCTCTGTATTCGCTTGTCGGCATCAATAACATGCCTGTTTTACTAACAACTGCAACGGACATAAACTGCCCTCCTTTTTAAAATATCTCCGGCATAGCCGGAAGGCTTACGCCTTCTGCATCAATCGTTACCAAGTATCCGAAGATACCTGATAACAATCCATACAGGTTCTCTTCCTTTCGGTACTGGCAAGCCAGAACCTACTCAGAATGGTTGTCCTCATCGCCAATGTTAATCGGTAGTTTAGCGTATACAACACTTCTCCTACCCTCAGAGATGTTTAATTGTATACCGCAGAACCTGGGACTTGAGGAGTATCCACAGGGTGCCTATTTTACCGGTAACGTAGCGTACTAGAAGTATCCCTGACTGCGCAAGGCAGCCGGTTCCGCTGCACACTAAGGCTAATCAATCACGACCTTGCGGTTAACGCCTCCGACAAATCTAAACAGGGCTAATAAAAAATACAGAATAAAATATGTATGTTTTTACAAGCCCCGTCCGAGATTTATCTCGGGCGGGGGTTATTGACCCGTTTCTTTTGTCTCTTCTTTTTCCTCTATTTTTGTATCCTCTTTTCTGTATTCAGAGCACTGACACTGACATTCAGCAAACAGTACCATGACAGAAAGGACGATAGGCAGAAGCAGAAGGATTGTAACGCAAAGCATCTGCAATCCGGAAAGCTGCGCAGAGACGATAAAGCCAAGAAAAGTTACGCCGAAAACAGCAATCTTCATCCACGCATCGGCCTTAAAGAATCCTCTGCGGAGTAGCATATAAGAAATTGCCGTTACCGCGATGTAAATGATACATATGATGATAAAGAATACCATGACCGCGGCAACCGCAACCCAAGCCAGACCGCCAAGGCCTGCGAACATACCACCAATTGCAGCACCCGGCAAAGCATAGTCATAGCATCCGCCAGAGGTAATCCCGCCTGAAGCGATATCTACTCCGGAATTAACCATATGTGCCACAAAATTGCAGATGGAGAACATCCCGACTTCCGCCAGCACCATGAAAATAGTATAGATTGTAAGTAGAATGGTAGAGGTCGCAGAAAGCGTTTTTGCCTTTTTATTTTCCATTATTTTTTTCACCTCCTTTTTTTTGTATAAATACAATATGCAAAATAAACACAAAAAGTGCTGCATTTCTGCAGCACAGATAAGATTACTAATTCAGGTTTGCGTTTTCGGTGCCAGCTCAAAATTAACCACCGTAATAAATTTCAGTACAACCATCGTCGGAAAGTTCGATTTCTTTAATCTTCCATCCATTCACGGTAAAATCCCCACGATAAGCATTCCTGTAATGGTCCTTCACAGCTTTTTCCGCTTCTTTTAAGTTTGAGGACATTACAATGCCAATAATTTTTTCATCGCGAAAACTGTCGTACTGGTAATAGCTGAATATTTTTTTGTCAGATATTCCGGACTCGCTTTTATCACGCATTTCTCTTCTCATTTTTTTCTCCTTTCTTTGCAATTGATTTTTGTAATCTTAATATGCAATATTTTCAGGCAAGAGAAAAAGCCGGCATTTTCTGCCGGCATATTGTTATCGAGTTATCGATTTGTGGATTTTTCTTTCTCTCTTCCGAAGTAAAAGAACAGCCATCCATATAGTGGACCACTACAAAAATTAGGGTCATATTTAGGAAGCAACCAAGGGTCTTTTAGGCTGAACTGCCAATACACGCTGTACATGTCTCCGTTACTGTTTTTGTAAGCAACCATCCAGGTAGCGCGTAAACGTGTTGCACAGATTACCTCCACTCCAAAGAAAAACTCAATTAAAAATGGAAGCAGTTTGCAGTCCTGGATTTTTCTATCAGTACTTGCAAGTTCAGTGGTTTTTGTCTCTTTTCTCATTATTTTTTCCTTTCTCCGGCGGCTTCGCCGCCGGTATCAATCTAAAATTAACAGATATCCTGAACATTCGCCTGAATGCTGGTCACGCCATTCCACTCATTGAGTGTTGGGTAATACAGCATCTTGAAGTCGTACAGTTTTCCATTCTGATTCAAAAACTGTTCTTTCGTCTCAATATCATGAAAACATATACCGCTCTTGCAGTTTCGGCTGTTGAATGTAATCTTAAGAACATTTTTGTTCTTACCGATAATCTCAGCACGATTTGCTTTCACGCTACTCTGGGCAAATACCGGTTTTTCATTCCCCTTACCAAACGGTTCAAGGATTTCAAGCTGTCTGATGAAATTCTGTGTCAGAAAATCAACCGGAAGAATCACGTCAATCATGACCTTCGGGATAAAGTCCGCATCGGTCAGCCCGCTGCGGGCGTTAAGTTCCTGACGGAATTTTCCCAGATTCTCTTCTTTCAAAGATAATCCAGCAGCCATTGGGTGACCGCCAAAACCGAGCATCAGGTCTTTTACTTCCACCAGTTTTTCATACATTGAATATGCTTCAATGGAGCGGCCAGAGCCCTTCAGAAAATCGCCGTCACCTTTTGTAAGAACGAAAGCAGGCTTGCAATACCGCTCTCTTATTTTACCGGCAATGATTCCGGCGATACTTTCATGTGCTTCCGGAAGGTAGACAACCAAAACCTTGTCATCATGCATTTCTGCATCAATGATTTTGAACGCCTCTTCCATACCTTCTTTTGTAAGGTTCTGACGTTCTACGTTCAGGTCTCGCATCTGCTCTGCACGTTTGATTGCGGTATCATAATCAGTCTCAACCAGCAGCTCAAATGCCTCGTTTGCGGTATCAAGTCTGCCCTCGGCATTAATGCACGGGCCAATCTTAAAACCGTAATCGTAAGAAGTCAGTGTCTTATCTTTCAGTCCAAGAACTTCAAGCAGTGCCTGCAGGCCAATATTTGAAGTGTTCTGCATTTTTTTAAGCCCTTCTTTAACGATTGCACGATTATCATGCTGTAATTCCATTACATCACAAACAGTACCGAGAGACGCAATTTCCAGAAAGTCCGAATTTTTAAATTCCTGTTCTTTTCCGAATTTCTTATACAGACAGCCCATAAATTTCCAGGCAACGACTGCACCACAGATTTCTTTGAAAACACCGTCATCTTCTGGACGTTTCGGGTCAATGACCGCGTCGGCGTCAGGGATAATATAGCGACGAGTTCCAGACTCATCTTCAGTATAAGGCACCTCATGATGGTCTGTGACTACCACTGTCATTCCGAGTTCTTTTGCCAGCTTAATTTCATTCGCAGCAGCGATACCATTATCGCAGGTCAGGATAACCTGTACGCCAGCTTCATACGCATCACGGATTGCTGGTTCATGTAGACCATAGCCGTCTGTAATACGGTGAGGGATAAACTTATCACATTTTGTACCAAGTCCGGTCAGACCTTTGTAGAGGATATATGTACTGGTCACGCCATCAACGTCATAGTCGCCCATGATTCTGATGTATTTTCCTGCTTTCACTGCGTCGTAGATAATATCTACTCCACGCTGCATATCAGTCAATTCAGAACCATCAGAAACGGTTGCAATATCTGCTTCCAGATATTCCCTTACAGCATCCTCTCCCTGCACACCACGGTCAGCGAGAATCTTAATGATGGCTGGATGTACACCAAACTTTTCTGCAAGTACGTTGAATTCCGGGCTTTTGAGATTTTTGTAAATCCATTTGCTTTTACTCATTTTTTAAGTCTCCTTTTCTTTGTTTTTAGTTTTAAATATATTTTTACGGTTTTAATATGCGGGATTTTTGAAATAGCGAAAAACATAAAAATAAGCCCGGCAATTACTTTTGCCGGGCTGTAAATATTACATATATTGTTTTTGTTCAGTTTTAAAATTCGGTATCTCCTGTCATATGGTTTCCTCCTTTTTTAAAATATTATTTTTAGCGTTAACACGAAAAAGATTTGTTACTCCTCACTTGAAGTGAGGGAACTCATTTTGAGAGGCCACTATTGATAATGATTACGATATACCCTCACTGCTGTGAGGAAACATTTAATGTCTATACGTTTTTTAATCACCGTAAGCACTATTACACACAAATCTTTTCCATATTTTTTTATATATTTAATATGCAGAAAAAATTACAAAAAAATCCAAACCATTTTCTTTTTTCACATACTTTTCAGCCCCCTATACACCTCATCCAGAAACATCCCAAACACAGTCCTGATTTCCTCACTGTTTTTCACCATCTCTGTTGCAAATACTTTTCTTTCGCTCTTTTCTTTTTCGGTCATACTTGCAGTTCTATTTTTTTCGCCGCCAATTCCATTGAGTACCATGATTTCATCAATCAGAATCTTTTTGATAAGTCTGTAGAACGGAGAAGAAAAATCACCTTCGCCATTAGAACCGGCATATTTTGATAATTCCTCACTTGCTGCCGCTCTTTCTTTGATTTCTTTGATGTATGGCACCAGGATATCGCCGTCCAGTTTCAGTCCCATTTTACTGTTTATCTCGTCAATGATATCTGATAACAGCGCTTCTTTATTTACGGCATCCTTTCCGGCACCAAATCCATCAGCGGTTACCTCTTCCCCACCGGATAAAATTTCTTTTTTAGTTTCTTTTTCTTTTTTCTGTGAAAAATCACTCGCTTTTATCGCATTAATTATTTCGTCCAAGTTGTCTGAGTCTACGCTCCTTGAATCTATTACTTTTTTGTATTCTTTTAAGAAGATGTATTTTTTATACAGGTCCTCGTTATCCATTTCTGTCGCTAATGACAGAAAAGAATATGCACGCACAAAACAACGGATACTGCTTTCAATTACTTTTTTGCTGTCTCCCAATTTATCCAGCTTCCTGGAAACTTCATTGAGTGCATAAGCGATATATGCAGCGTCTGCATTTGTTTTATTATCCTTCAGGATTAGCTGGCATACCTTGTCAACCTCTTCAGAAATAAGGATTCCGGCTGTTGTGATATCCTCATCTGCTTTCTTCAGGTCCTCAGCAGTAATGTCCTCAGAGAGCACTGTCGTTGTGTAAAACGGTTTGAAAGCGCTTCGGATATCTTCGCATGAATTCACGAAATCAATGATGACTGGCTCTTTTTTATATGGCGGACATGGCCTGTTCAGTCTTGAAAGCGTCTGTACCGCGTTCACTTCCTTCAGCGGTTTCATAATATACATACCGCAAAGTTTCGGCTGGTCAAATCCGGTCTGGTATTTGTCAGCAACGACCATGATTCCATATTCGTTTGTGTCAAATGCGGCAGCAGTCTTATTTTCAGAAAATCCGTTCATGCCAGTTTCTGTATACTCTACACCATCAATCTTGACCATACCGGAAAAGGCAACCAGTGCTTTTGTCGCTCCGTTTTTTTTCAGCAGTTTTTTATCAATTGCCTTTTTAACTTCAACAGCCTCTTCACGTGATGCGCACAGAACCATGGCTTTTCCGTTACCGTTGAGCTGCCTCATGACCTTTTCAGTGAAATTATCAACGATGATTTCAAGCTTCTGGTTGATATTCTCAGGATTCAGGCTTATCGCTTTCGCAATTGCTTTTTTCGCTGCCATTTTATTTAGTGTAGGGTCATTGTCTATGGTTTTATTTAACCGGTAATATGTAGTGTATTCAATATAATACCCAAACACATCAACAATGTAGCCTTCTTCTGCTGCCTGCTTCATGGAATATGTATGGAATGCCTCCTTTTTTCCGTTTTCTTTTGCTGTTCCGAACATCTGGATAGTCTTGGCTTTTGGTGTTGCAGTGAAAGCAAACATGGCAACATTTGGCTGTCTTCCGGTCCTCTGTGTTTCGGCTGCAATAATATCCTGCGCGTCTGCATCGACACTGAGTGCCTTCTTTACTGCTGCCATGTCATCTCCAGATGTTGACGAATGTGCCTCATCAATTACGACTGCAAATCGTTTATCTTTCATCCCCTTAATCTCATCGGCAATATAAGGGAATTTCTGGATTGTTGTGATAATGATTTTTGTGTTGCTGCAGAGTGCATCCTTCAGGTCTGCAGATGTGCACCCTTTGCTCATTGCCGTAACAAATCCGCTGCAATGTTCCATTCCCATGATTGCAGCCTGCAGCTGCCTGTCAATTGTGACACGGTCGGTAATGACAATGACCTTATCAAATGCGGTGAATTTCTTGTCTCCGTCTTCTGCTGTGATATGTAAAGATGCAAGTCTGTATGTCAGCCATGCAATTTCGTTTGTCTTTCCGGAGCCGGCAGAATGCTGGATGAGATAATCCTCTTTCGTTACGTTCTTTTTTACCGCCTCAATCAGTTTTGTTACGCAGTCAAACTGATGATATCTCGGAAAGATATTTTTCTTTTTTTTCTTGTCAAAGTAAACGAAATTTGATATTAAATCCAGCACATTATCTTTAAGCAAGATATAATCGTACATATAGTGTACAGGAAAGTCCGTCATACATGGCGGGTTTCCCGCTCCGGCGTCAATGCCAGTTCCGCAGCCCTGGTTGAACGGAAGAAAGACAGTATTCCTGCCGTCAATATATGTTGTCATATAGACTTCGTTTTCATCCATGGCAAAATGGACAACAGCGCCCGTTTTTGAATCAAATATTTTTGTGTTTTTGCTCCGGTCCTGCCTGTACTGATTGATAGCATGGCGGTAGGACTGGCCAGACACAGTGTATTTCAGTTCAAAAGTAAACAGAGAAAACCCATTCAAAAACAGTACCAGGTCAACACGCTCAGAACTTGAGACCCAGACTTCATCCATAACAGAAAAGATATTGCATTTGTATTTGTCCATTATTACAGAATTCATATTTGATACCGGTTTTGCATACATTAAGCATACATGCACGCCACTGATATCAATACCATGTTTCAGTACGGAGACTTTATTCTTTTTGAGCATCTCGGCATTCGCTGTCTTTACAATTACATCAACCGGGTCAGCATATTTATCTTTCAGCCTTTTCCACGTCTTTTTCTGTGTTGTTTTTACAAACAGTTCAATGTCGGCGCGGTCAACCGCAAAATCACGGTCGTAAGAATGCGCCAGCCCGTTTTCTTTTTCGCTTTCTTTTATATATTTATATCCGCCATCTTTTAAGGCGTTGATGATATGGTTTTGGAAATCTTTTTCTTTATTGCCTTTCATACTTGTATCCTCTCTTTTGTTCTATGCTTTCACGATTTTCTTCTTATCTGTAATATGTAAAACAAAAGAAAAACCATATTTTTTTGCGAATCTTTTTCACGGTCCGTGGAAAAATCCAGCATATTTCGGCGCTGCTGAAATACTCGGGTACTGCCAATACCACGGGGCGTTGCCCCGAACCCCGCCGGTGCAAGCACGCCCGGACCCGGCTTACAAAACTGTGTTTTGCTTATCGCTTCGCGGGCTGTTTGTGCCCATGGATGTTCGAAGCATTTCGGAGATTGCCGGTAGCATATATCTTTTATTCCAGCTTGACCGGTCATGATACTCCCGGCCGTCGGTCATCTTTTCGTACCTGGCCTTACAACCCTCCACAAGCCAGTACACAACAACAGCCGACAGGTTACACCTGCCGGCTGCCAATACCCTCCACCTCTTCACTTCTTTTCTTTTGAGTTTTTGTAAATATTTTTCTTTTTTTTAAAAAACGCCGCAATTTCTTGCGGCGCAAATTACTTTATTATTGTTTATTTTTTAGTATCAGTAAGATTGACTTTGTAGAATATGAAGTCTCCACCCCTATGCGGTGCATTACTCCTATAGAGGTGGTATCTAAAACGGAGCAAAGCTCCGAAAAACACCTCCAGGAGTTAGCGATAAAAGGTTTTGTTCTTGAAGCCGTGCCACTTTCGTCTCTCGAACATAAGACAAATGAGCCATATGCTGACCGTGCTAACAAAGGGCTGTTCACCAAGCCCCCTAT